>NZ_JBFAQM010000023.1:0-139905 GCF_040677315.1 Actinoplanes sp. NPDC049316
GGTGGGCCTCGACCGGGGTCTCATCACCCACGTGATGCCCGAGTTCGCCGCCGCGCAGGGTGGCGCGACCGCCGCGCAGGCCGGCGCGACCGCCGCCGACGGTGACTTCGAGCTGCCCGTGGGCCGCCCGCCCCGCGCCCTCACCCTGCCCGCGCTCGTCGCGGAGCTGCGTACCGTCGTGGTCGCGCCCGATGCGACGCCCGCCCGGCGCCATGCCGCCGCGGCCGAGCTGGCCCGGCTCGCCCAGGCCGGGGTCCCGGGCGCCCACCCCGACGAGTGGTGGGGTCTGCGGCCGCTCTCCGACGACCGGCCGCTGGCCGACGATGGCGAGCCGGTCAAGGTGACGCCGTCCGCGATGGAGAGCGCGCTGCGCTGCAGCCTGCGCTGGCTGCTGGAACGTCATGGCGGTGCCGCGCCGGCCGGGCCCGCTCAGGGGGTCGGCAACCTGGTGCACGCCGCGGCGATGCTGGCCGAGGATGCGAACGCCGACCGGGAGCGGCTCGTCGAGTACGTGTCGGCGCGGTTCGACGCCATCGAGCTGGCGGCGCGCTGGCTGGCGGGGCCGGAGCAGGAGCGGGCCCAGGGCATGGTCGACAAGCTGTTGCGCTGGCTGGCGCGCAACCCGCGGCGGCTGCTGGCGATCGAGCACGAGTTCACCGTGCGGCTGGACGACCCGAAGCGGCCCATCCAGCTCACCGGGCGGGTCGACCGGCTGGAGGTGGACGAGCAGGGCCGGCTGGTCGTCATCGACCTGAAGACCGGCAAGAGCACCGCGGTCACCGCCAGTGAGGTGGAGGAGCACGCGCAGCTCGCCGGATATCAGGCCGCCGTGGACGCGGGCGCGTTCGACGACCTGGCCGAGGGCGCGGGCAGCGGCGGGGCGGCGCTCGTGCAGCTGGGTCCGGCCAAGGAGGCGCGCGAGCAGATGCAGGTGCCGCTGGCCGAGGCCGACGACCCGCAGTGGGCGTACGCGATGGTCCGCCGCACCGCCGACACCATGGCCGCGGCCACCTTCTCGGCCGTCGCGAACGCCAAGTGCCGGGTCTGTCCGGTCCGGACCAGCTGCCCGGTCAGCGGCCAGGGCCGTCAGGTCGTCGAGCCCGGCCCGCCGGCCGCGGACCAGCGAGGGTAGAAACCGTCCACGATGACCCAACCGAGCCTCTTCGCCGACGCCGAGCCCAGGCCGCGCCGGCGCGCCGACTCCGGTCCGCGCTACACCCCGCTGGAACTCGCCCGGCTCCTGCGTCTGCACGCGCCGACCCCGGAACAGGCCGCGATCATCGCGGCCCCCGTCGAACCCGTCCTGGTCGTCGCGGGGGCGGGGTCCGGCAAGACGGAGACGATGGCCTCGCGGGTGGTCTGGCTGGTCGCCAACGGGTACGCCCACCCGGACGAGATCCTGGGCCTGACGTTCACCCGCAAGGCCGCCGGGGAGCTGGCTCATCGGGTACGGACGCGGCTCGGTCAGCTGGTCCGCCGGCTGGGCCGGGAGGAGGCACTGACCGGGGAGCCGACGGTTGCCACCTACCACTCGTACGCGGCCCGCGTGGTCACCGAGCACGGTCTGCGAGCCGGGTACGAGCCGTCCGCGCGCCTGCTCACGGAGGCGGCCCGGTGGCAGATCGTGGACTCGCTGGTGCGCTCGTACACGGGGGAGATGGCGGGCCTGAACCGCGCGCCCGGCACGGTGACCGACGACGTGCTGGCGCTCTCGGGCGAGCTGGCCGAGCACCTCGTCGGCCCCGACGACCTGGCCGCCTGGACGGGACGGTTCTTCGCCGACGTGCAGTCGCTGCCCGGCCGGGTCTACAAGGACGTCGCCGACATGCTGCAGCGCCAGCGGCACCGGCTCACCCTGTTGCCCCTCGTACGCCTGTATGACCAGCGCAAACTCGACCTGGAGGCGATGGACTTCGGCGACCAGATGGCGCGCGCCGCCCTGGTGGCCCGCAACCATCCCGAGGTCGGCGTCATCGAGCGCGGCCGCTACAAGATCGTGCTGCTGGACGAGTACCAGGACACCAGCCACGCGCAGGTCGTGCTGCTCAACGCGCTGTTCGGCGGCGGCCACCCGGTGACCGCGGTCGGCGACCCGTGCCAGTCGATCTACGGCTGGCGCGGCGCGTCCGCGGGCACGCTGGACCGGTTTCCCGCCGAGTTCACCGGCCCGGGCGGACGCGAGGCGTGGGTGCTGAACCTGACCCGCAGCTGGCGCAACCGTCCGGAGATCCTGCTGGTCGCCAACTCGTTGTCGCGCCCGCTGCGGGCGGCCGGCGCCCGGGTGGCCGAGCTCGTGCCGGCCCAGCGGGTGGCCGATCGCGTCGGTGGCCACACGGTCGCGTGTGCACTGCTTTCCACGTACGCCGGGGAAGCGGAGTGGATCGCCGATTCGATGCTGGCGGCGTGGCGGGCGGCGGCCCGGCTGCCGGAGGCGGCCCCGGCCGACATCCCGTTGGAGAAGCGGCCGACCAGCGCGGTCCTGGTCCGGGTACGCAGCCAGATCCCGGCGATCGAGGAGGCGCTGCGCGCCCGCGGCCTGCCGGTCGAGGTGGTGGGTCTGGGCGGCCTCCTCGACACCCCGGAGGTACGCGACGTCGTCTGCACGCTGCGGGTGCTCGCCGACCCGACGGACGGCGCGGCGCTGCTGCGGCTGCTGACGGGTGCCCGCTGGCGGATCGGTCCCCGTGACCTGGTGGCGTTGCACCGCCGGGCTCGCGCGATCGCCTCCGCCCGCGCGGCGGCGACGACCGGCCCGGCACGCCCCGCGGACTCGCCGGCGGTGGGCGGCCCTCCGGCGGGGACCGGTTCGCCCGCGGCTGATCCCTCGGGGGCGGCCGGTTCCTCCGCCGGCCCTCCGGACGACGCGCAGCTGATCTTCGGGGACCGGCTGGAGGACGCCACCCTGATCGAGGCGATGGCCGACCTCGGTGCGCCCCAGCAGTACTCGCAGGAGGGCTACCTGCGGCTCCGCGCGTACAGCAGGGAGCTGGCGGAGTTGCGCCTGCGCCTCGACCAGCCGCTGCCGGACCTGGTCGCCGACATCGAACGCACCACCGGCCTGGACGTCGAGGTCGCGGTACGCGGCTGGGGCGCGGGCGACGCCGGCCTGGCCCGCGGCCACCTCGACGCCCTCGGCGACGTCGCCGCCCGGTACGCGGGCGAGACCGACGGCGGCACGCTCGCGGGGTTCCTCGCGTTCCTCGCCGCGGCCGAGGAGGAGGAACGCGGCCTCACCCCCGGCCAGGTGGACGTGGTCGAGGGCGCCGTGCAGATCCTGACCGCGCACGCCGCCAAGGGCCTGGAGTGGGACGTCGTCTCCGTGGCGGGTCTCACCAAGAGCGTGTGGCCCGGGCTCACCCGCGGTTCGGACAACTACCTGGGCGGCATCGGCGTCCTGCCGTTCCCGCTGCGCGGCGACTCCGGCGGGCTGCCGGAGCTCGACCTCACCGAGGCGGTCGACCAGAAGGACGTGGCCGCGGCGGTGACGGCGTTCGGACGGGCCTGGCGGGAGCACGACGAGCGGGAGGAGCGGCGGCTCGCGTACGTGGCCGTCACCCGGCCGCGGCGGCTCCTGCTGGCGTCCGGCTACTGGTGGGGCGAGGGTGTGAAGCGGCCCCGCGGCCCGTCGGTGTTCCTGACGGAGATCCGCGACACCTGCCTCGAGGGCGCCGGAGTGGTGGAGCACTGGGCGCCCGAGCCGCCCGGTGACGCCGCCAACCCCAGCGCCGAGGTCGTCGCGTCGGCGGAGTGGCCGTCGGACCCGCTGGGCGCGCGCCGCCCGGCCATGGCGGCCGCCGCCGACCTGATCCGGCGCATGATCGCCGCGCCGACCCCGGAGGCCGCGGTCGCGTTCGCCGAGCTCGCGGAGTCCGACGTCGAGGTGGGGGCGCGCGCGGAGGTGGCCGCCGACCTGGCCGGGCTAGCCCCGGGGCAGGACGATGCCGACATCTCGCGGTGGCGCGAGGAGGCCACTCTCCTGCTGGCCGAGCGGGACGAACGGGTCCGCCGCGACGGTCCGCTGGAGGTCGCCCTGCCGCCGCACCTCTCGGTCTCCCAGCTGGTCGTCCTGCGCCGCGATCCGCAGCTGCTGGCCCGCTCGCTGCGCCGGCCCCTGCCGCAGCGGCCGGCGCCCTACGCGCGGCGCGGCACGGCGTTCCACGCCTGGCTGGAGCAACGGTACGGGTCCGTACGCCTGCTCGACCTCGACGAGCTGCCCGGGGCGGCGGACGACGACGCGGCCGCGGACGAGGAGCTGGCGGCGCTGCAGGAGGCGTTCCTGGCGGGCGAGTGGGCCGACCGTACGCCGATCGAGGTCGAGGTCCCGTTCGCCACCACCGTGGCCGGCGTGGTGATCCGGGGCCGGATGGACGCCGTCTTCGCCGAGCCCGGCAACCGCTTCGACGTCATCGACTGGAAGACCGGCCGGCGCCCCGCCTCGGCCGACGCGGCGGCCGCCACGGTGCAGCTCGCGGCGTACCGGGTCGCGTGGGCGGCGCTGGCGGGTGTGCCGGTGTCACGGGTCCGGGCCGGCTTCCACTACGTCCGCGACGGCGTCACCGTACGCCCGGCCGACCTGCTGGACGCGGACGGCCTGGCGGCGCTCATCGCGGAGATCCCGGAGGCGGACCCGGGCCGGTGAGCCCCGGCCGCGGTCAGAGCCCGGCCGCGGTCAGAGCCCGGCCGCGGCCAGCAGGTGCAGGAGAGCCGACGCGTACGCCTCCTCCGGCGTCGCCGCGGCGAACGTGTGGTCCTCACCCAGCAGGGCGATGTCCACCTCGTAGCCGTCGTCGGTCCGGCGCAGCCTGCGGAAAGTCCCGCCGAGCAGGTCGCGCAGCTGGTCCTCCCGGGGCAGCCAGAGCGCCTCGTCGAGCTCCACGTCGTCGAGCGCCCACTCGGTGGTGCCGTTGAACCCGATGACGCGGCCCTCGGGCACCGAGTACACCTCGATCGTCATGTTGCTGAGCACGAAGACGTCGTCGTCGAGGTCCCGGTCGGGGATGGCGAAGCGGTCGCCCGGCGCCGGCTTCCACTCCAGCCCCGCCTCCCTGAGCTGTTGAGCCAGGTCTACGTCGATCACGAGCGGGCCCCCATCTCCGTGCTAGTCTCGTACGCGTTGTGTCAGTTTGGTTCCCAAGTACTCAGGAGCGCCTGTGGGGAAGTCTGCCCCAGGCGCTCTTTGTCGTAACCCGGGTTTCTCCGGTACGGGCGATCAGTACGGCGACACGAGTCCCGCGAAGTGCGGGACTTATTACCTCGTTCCCGTCCATAATGGTCGGGAGCGATCGACCGTCGAGGAGACGATCATGGTTACCGGCGTAGTGAAGTGGTTCAACGCGGACAAGGGCTTTGGGTTCATCACCCCGGACGACGGCGGCGCCGACGTCTTCGCCCACTTCTCCGCCATTCAGACTTCCGGCTACCGCAGCCTGGACGAGAACCAGCGGGTCGAGTTCGAGGTGACCCAGGGCCAGAAGGGCCCGCAGGCGGCCAACATCCGCCCGCTCTGATTCCAGCCCAGCGCTGACACATCGGCGCCGGTCCTCCGCAGGGAGGCCGGCGCCGACGTGCTTTCCGGGGCGGATCGCGCCCCCGAGTTGAATCCTCAGACACTTCCGCGGGACTCGGCCGAAAGCCCTCAAGCGTCGAGCAGCGCCGGGTGCCCGCGCCCTCAGGCGTCGAGCGGCGCGGGTTTGCCTGCGTTCTCAGGCGTCGAGCGGCGCGGGTTTGCCTGCGTTCTCAGGCGTCGAGCGGCGCGGGGTTGCCCGCGTCCTCGGGCCGGGGCGGATATCCCAGCTCCTCCGGCCGCGGCGCCGTGCCACCCAGGTGCGCCGGCAGCCACCAGCGGTCGTCCGGTCCGGACGGCTGCTCGGGGTAGTCCCGCTGTGCCCGGTCCAGCAGCGCGCTGAGCCGCTGCCGCAGCACGACCGTGGTCTCGTCCGCGGTGGCGCCGGCCGGCACGGCGATCGGCTCACCGATCCGGATGATGACCGGTACGTGACGCTTGGTCAGGTCTTTCTTGCGGCCCTTGGTCCACAGCCGGTGCGGGCCCCACACCGCCATCGGGATCAGCGGCACCTCGGCCACCTCGGCGAGCCGGGCCGCGCCGGACTTCAGGGCCTTCACCGTGAACGACTCGCTGATCGTCGCCTCCGGGAAGACGCCGACCACCTCGCCGTTGCGCAGCGCGGTCTCGGCCTCGTGGAACGCCGCCGTGCCGGCCTTGCGGTCGACGGAGATATGGCGCATGCCGCGCATCAGCGGACCGCTCACCTTGTGGTCGAAAACCGACTTCTTCGCCATGAACCGCACCAGGCGCTTGGCCGGCTGCGCGCCCAGCCCGCAGAAGATGAAATCGAGATAGCTGGCATGGTTGCTCGCCAGCACCGCCCCGCCGGTCGCTGGGATGTGGTGCGCGCCGTCGACCTGAATCCGCAGGTCGAGCACCCGGAACATCGTCTTGGCCAAGGCGATCACGGGGGGATACACGATTTCCATCCGGTTACGGTACCGGGGCTGCATGAACCTTTCCTGGGAGAGATGCAACCGATTTGCCGTCGGCAGCGTCTTACGTATGACTGCGCCGAGCCGCGCCGGGGTCCACGCTGACGGGGATCGTCCGGTCCGGCACTTCCCGGGAGGCCCCGCATGGAGACCGTGTCCGCACGCCGCGAGCTCGCGATCGTGGTGGCGCTGGCGGTCCTGGGCCTGTGCCTGGTGCTGGTGGTGGCCTTCGCCCCCTGGTATGCGTCGTCCGGTTACGACGGAGCAGGCGCCCGAGTCGTCGAGACAGTGCCCCCGAAGGCCGCGGCGGTCGCCGTCCGCTGACCCGGCCCCGTGTCCGCCGGGGCCGAGGCGATGACCCGTGACTCGGCCCTGTGGTGTTCACTGGGATGATGTCCGACGGCACGCCCACCCCCACCGCCTGGTCACGGCCGGGTGGCGCGTGGGCGTCCGGGACGGTCACCGCGTACGGCGTACCCCCGCTTCCGCCGCCGCCACCCGAGACCCCGCCCGAGCCGCCTCCCGGTGACGGGCCACGACGGCGCAGGCGGCAGATGATGATTTTCGGCGGCATCGCCGGCGCGATCCTCGCGATCGGTCTGACCGTCATCCTGATCGTGGCGCTGACCTCGGACGGTGACGCCTTCGGCGGCAAGAAGGCGTCGGGGCCCACCGACGTACGCCCACCGCTCGCGCAGATGTGCCCCGCGCCCACCGTGCGGCCGAGCGAGGGACCGACCGGCAAGCCGCAGCAGGTTCCCCCGCCGACCGGCGAACGCACCGTCGACACTGAAGCGGGCATCTCCTACCGCAAGTACGGCGCGCCGTGGGTGCCGTGGGACACGACCTGGCGGGCCGGCACGCTCGAGGTGCCGTACCGGGTGGGGCAGCATTTCGTCACGGAGACGTACAGCGGCGGCTCGTATCACGCGTCGATCCTGTCCGCGGCGGTGCCGGCGGCCGACAACGACGCCGTGACGCTCAACCTGGAGTGCGTGGGGCGGCAGGTGGCTGCGGACGTACGCGCCGAGTATTACCCGCAGCCGAACACGCTCGAGCCGTTGCGCGACGAGATGACCACGCTGGGCGGGCGGCCGGCGTACCTGAGCGAGTTCCGGTTGCACTTCAAGGCGGAGGGGTTGTCGGCGACCGACGAGCTGTCCGCGGTCGCGGTGATCGACGTCGGCAAGACCACCGCGGCGGTCCTGTACGTGTCCATCCCCGGAACCCACAAGCAGTTCGACTACGTGGTCGCCGACGTCCTCAAGTCCGTACGGCCCCTCTGAGCCGCCTCAGGAGCCGGTGAGGCCCCAGCGCTTGCGCAGCGCGTTGTCCGCGGCGTTGAAGAGCAGGTCGATCAGGATGCCGATCACCAGCACCACGGTGATGAAGCTGATGACCAGGCTCGACTCGTTGAGGTCGCGGGCCTGCTGCATCCGTACGCCGATCGACAGCGCACCCGGCACGATGACCAGCAGCTCGCCGGCCATCAGGCTGCGCCAGGAGAACGCCCAGCCCTGCTTGAGCCCGGAGATGAACGACGGCAGCGAGGCCGGCAGGATCAGGTGGCGGTACTTGGCGAAGCCGGTCATGCCCAGCACCTGCCCGACCCGCAGCCACGTCCGCGGCACGTAGTCGATGCCGCTGATCAGGCCGTTCGCCACCGACGGGGCGGCGCCGATGACGACGACGAACATGATGGCGCTCTCGCTGATCTGGAAGAGCAGGATCGCCAGCGGGAACCACATGATCGACGGCATGGTCTGCAGGCCGGTGATGAGCGAGCCGATGGCCGCCCGCAGCGGGGCGAACCGGGAGACCGCGGCGCCGACGATCGTGCCGATCAGCACGGCGAGCGCGAAGCCGGTGACGGCGCGGGTCATCGTCAGCCGTACGCCGTCCCAGAAGTCCCCTGTGGTGATCAGGGAGCCCAGGTCCTCGAAGACCGTCGCCGGCCCGGGCAGCACGTACGCCGGCTTCCACTCCGCCCAGACGACGGCCTGCCACGCGACCACCACGATGGCGACCGCGAGGAGCTTGGGCCAGGCGCTGCGCCAGACGCGCTTGCCCGGCGAATCCTTTTCACCCCGGCCGGCGAGCTCGAGCGCGTCGAGCCCGGTGACCCGGTCGGCGGCGCGGTCGGCTTCGGTGCGCTGGTCGGACACCTGGGTGGGGATCTCAGCCTGCATGACGGGCGACCTCCGCGCGGAGCCGGTCGGTGATCTCGGCGGCCTGCCCGGCCACCTCGGGGGAGTCGATGCGCCGCGGCCGCTGGTGGGTGACCGGGAAGTCCTCGATGACCCGGCCCGGGCGGCTGCTCAGCAGGATCACCCGGTCGCCCAGGCGGACCGCCTCGCGGACGTTGTGGGTGACGAACAGGACGGTGAGCTCCTGCTCGCGCCAGATGCGTTCGAGCTCGTCGTGCAGGATGTCGCGGGTCATCGCGTCCAGGGCGCCGAACGGCTCGTCCATCAGCAGGATGTCGGCGTCCTGGGCGAGGGCGCGGGCCAGCGCGACCCGCTGGCGCATGCCGCCGGAGAGCTCGTGCGGCCGCTTGTGGCCGAAGCCCTTGAGCCGCACGATCTCCAGCAGTTGCTCGGCGCGCTCCCTGCGGGTCGCGCGGGGGATGCCGCGCAGCCGCAGCGGAAGCTCGACGTTGCCGGCAACCGAGAGCCACGGGAAGAGCGCCGCCTCCTGGAACATCAGCGAGACGGCCCGGCCGCCGGTGTCCAGCGTGCCGCCACTGATCCGGTCGAGCCCGGCGACGAGCGAGAGCAGCGTGCTCTTGCCGCAGCCGGAGGCGCCCAGCAGGCAGACGAACTCGCCCTTGCCGACGCTCAGCGAGACCTTGTCCAGGGCGAGCAGGGCGTCGGCCCCGCTGCCGTACCGCTTCGAGACGCCGTCGAGGCTGACGACCGCCTGCTGGGTGCGCTGGTGGGTGGCTTCGAGAATGCTCATGTCGTGACTCCCGGTTGTCCGGCGGCGATCAGGCGGCGGGGGCGTCGCTGACCTCGGGCTCGCCGTCGGCCTTGAGCAGCTCGTTGAGCGGCCCGAGGTCGTAGATGCCCTTGAGGTCCACCGGCTTGAGCAGGCCGACGTCCTCGGCGTGCTTGGCGCTGGTGTAGAGCGAGGAGGCGATCGGGTCGTTCGTGAACGTCAGGTTCTTGAACGCGGCGGCGAGGATGTCGTCCTTGAGCGGCTTGCCGGACAGGGCGGCGAGCTGCTCGTTCGCGGCCTTCTGCGCGCCGGCGCCGCCGGAGGCGATGTACCTCTCCGCGGCGATGTGGCCCTGCAGGAGCTTCTTGACCGTGTCCGGGTGCTCCTTGAGGAACTCCTGCTTCACGATCAGGTGGGTGGTGACGAACTGCCCGTTCGGCCACAGGTCCTTCTCGTTGACGAGGATCTTGCCCTTGGACTCGAGCACCATCTTGCTGAGGTTGGGCTCGGGCACCCAGGCGCCGTCGATCGCGCCCTGGGCGAACGCCTGCACCGCGGTCGCGTTGTCCTGCGGCAGCACGGAGACGTCTCCGCCGCCCTGCTGGTCGGCGTTGAGACCGTTCTCCTTGAGCCACGCGCGCAGCGCGACGTCCTGGGTGTTGCCCAGCTGCGGCGTGGCGATCTTCTTGCCCTTGAGGTCGGCCGGGGCGTTGATGCCCTGCTTGACGACCAGGCCCGCGCCGCCCGACGTGCTGCCCGCGATGATCTTCAGCGCGGTGCCCTTGGAGGTCGCCCAGCCGTTGATGGCCGGGTTCGGCCCGATGTACGTCGCGTCGATCGCCCCGGAGAACAGCGCCTCGATGGCGGCCGGGCCGGCGTTGAAGGTCTTCGGCTCCAGCTTGGTGTCGCCCAGCGCCTGCTGGAACAGGCCGTTCTTGACGCCGACGAGTGCGGGCGCGTGGGTGATGTTCGGGAAGTATCCGAGCCGCAGGGTGTTCGCCTCGCCACCGGCGGCGTCGTCCCCGCCGCAGGCGGTCAGCGCGGAGGCGGACAGGAGGGCGGCGGCAACGGCGAGCGCACGAAGAGCGCGGGATTTCATTGTCACTCCTAAGCGGAGACGGTGAGTTGGGCGAGGGTGCGGTGGTTCACGACCCCCTCGATGGCCTCCTCCACCGCGAGCCAGACGTCCTTGAGGCCGGTCGCGACCCCGTGGTACGTCGTGGTCGTGGTGGGCAGGCCACGAACGGTGGTCAGCGCCCCGCCGACAGCCCGGACCACGTCGCCGACGGTGATGTCGCCGGCCGGCCGGGCCAGGGCGTACCCGCCGTCGACGCCGCGGTGGCTGTGCAGCAGCCCGGCGCGGCGCAGGTCGAGCAGGATGCCCTGCAGAAAGCTGAGCGGGATGTCCTGGTCGGCCGCGAGCGACGCTGCTTTGACCAGGTGGGGGTGGTCGGCGGCGATCGCGAGCATGGCCCGGACGGCGTAGTCGGTGCGTGCCGAGACGTACACGGGGGAATGTCCTCTCGGTCCGGCGGAGCAAACTCTGCTTTCTCTATCTGATGGATGGGAATAGTGGACGGGGTGCGGTATGGCCGTCAACCCCGAACCGCATCCTGGGATGTTTCTCTGCCGGTTTTGTAGGAAAAGCGCCCGTCCGGGTGACGCCGCGAGCGTCCGGAGCGCGGAAACGGGCACGGGCTGTGGGAGTATCTGCGCGTGTTCGCCGTGTCCGAGCGCCGTCGGACGTCACAGATGGTTCGCCTGGCGCCCGGGGTACGGGTCCGCGGGTCGATCGCGTACGTCCCGCGGAGAGATCACTTCTTCGCCCTCGACGCCCGCCACATGGCCGCCCTCCAGGGCCGTGCGGACGACGAGGACGCCATCCGCACGCTGGCCGAACTGGGCATCTGCGAGACCGAGCCGGCCACCGCGCGCCGCGCCTTCTTCGGCCGTTCCGTGGTCGGTCAGCTCGCCAAGCTGCCCGAGGTCACCGAGCCGCTGGTGATCAACTGCTTCTCGACCGCCTTCTGCCCGCTGCGCTGCCGGTACTGCCACGCCGACGACCTCATGACCCCCGGCTATCGGGAGCGGGAGGACGGCCGGGGCCTCGAGCAGGTGCTGCGGGTCGCCGGGGCCGTCCCCGCGATGGTCGGCGTGGTCACCGGCGGGGAGCCGCTGGCCCGGGCGGAGCGCACCGAACGGCTCGTGGAGCGGCTCGCGGCCACCGGCAAGGCGGTCGTGCTGGACACCTCGGGCGTCGGCGACTTCAGCCGCATCGTGCCCCTGCTGCAACGCCACCATGTGCACGTACGCGTCTCGCTCGACAGCGCCGACCCGGCCGTCAACGACGCGCTGCGCCCCGCCAACCGGCAGTTCGTGCCGCCGGGAACCAGCTCGGCGGTGTACGCCCGCGACGCGATCCGGCGGGCCGTACGCGCGGACGTGCCGTGCAGCGTGCAGACCGTGGTGACCCGGCGCAACGGGGATCTCCCCGGCCTGCTCGCCCTGCGGGACCACGTGGCGGCGCTGGGCGTGACCACCTGGGTGCTGCACGTCGTCGTACCGGTCGGCAAGGCCGCCGATCCCCGCCGGGCGGACCTGCTCGCACCCGACGGCGTGCAGGGCGTCGTGGAGGAGCTGGTCCGGCGCAGCGCCGCGGACGGCGTGGCCATGGACATCCGGCTCACCAGCACCCACCGGGCGCCGAACTCGACGCTGCTGATCAGCGCCGACGGCGAGCTCGCGGTGGAGGACGTGGTCAACGGCGGCAAGAAGACGTTCCGCCTGCCGAGGGTCGGGGTGCGTGCGGCGGTGCTGCGGCACTTCCGCGAGCAGGTCGACCTGGCGGGCCACGCCAGCCGCTACCTGAACGGCTCGCTGGCACCCTTCGAGAACGCGACGGGCGCTACCCTGCCGCGGGGCTGAGCGACCCGGCGGCGGCGGTCTCCAGCAGCGCCTTCACGCTGGTCTCGTCGCCCTCGGAGAGGCGCAGCACCCGGGCCGGCACGTAACCCTGCGGATCCATCTCGCGCAGCCACGCCGCGGCGAGCGCCGTCCGGTTGGCGGTCTCGAAGACGCTGACGATCTCGGCGGCCGCGGCGAGCCGCCGGCGCACCAGATAGCCGGGGCGGGTCGGCGCATCGAACCAGGACTCGAACTCAGCCACGCTCGCGGCCCCGGCGACGTACGCGGTGAGCTCCCGGCCGAGCACGGTGACGCACAGCTCCGCGTGGTCGTCGACGGTCGCGATGCGGTGCCCGACGCGTTCCACAACGGTGGCAGTCATGACTCGACGCTATCTCCGTACCGCCAAGACCGCGACCGCCGAACGGCCCGTCATCGCAGAAAGACATTTGTGACTCGCGCGGCGAGGTCGTCGAGGACCGGCTTGCCGTCCTCGATCGCGGCGACGAAGGCGGCCCACGAGTCCAGCGGGAAGTCGTCGGTCTCCGGCACCGGCTCGTGGTTGAGGTAGCCGGGCAGCAGCAGCGCGTTCTGGAACAGCCAGGGGATGTAGCTGCCCTCCGCGTCCCAGCCGGGCAGCTCCCGGGTCCGGTGCAGATGCCGGGTCAGCTCCTCCTGCGACGACCAGCGCAGCATGTGGGCGTCGTGTTTCAGGTTCCTGATGTACGGGTTGTAGAGGTGCCCCGGCCCGAACCCGAACGTCTGCCGCCACTGCGCCCACAGGATCGCCTCGTCGCGCCCGCCCAGCGTCATGACGTCGTTGGTCGTGCTCTCCAGAAGCATGCTGTTCAGGTACGGCCACAGCGTGAGCGGCGTCAGCAGGTTGCGCGCGTCCGTACGCAGCACGCCCTGCACGATGGGCCACGCGTTCTTCTCGAGCTCGTCCCACGACGTCAGGTTGGGCACGGCCTTCACCGCGGCCAGCAGGCTGTAGAGCGACGGGTTGTGCTCGCCGTAGAACATCCGCGCCACCGACCAGGGGTCCGTGGGACGCAGCAGCGACTCGGGGTTGCCGGCGGCTGGATACCGGGCGCCCCGGTCGAGGAACTCGGCGAGGCTGACGAACTCACGGACCGCGCCGTGGCCCGTGTGGTCGATCCAGCGGTCGAGGTCGTCGCGGAAGCCCGTCTGCGCCTCGCGGTCGCGCAACCCGACGTCGTCGATGCAGACCCGGACCTCCACGCCGAGGCGGGCGAGGGCGCCGGCCACGAACGCCTGCACCATGTGGATCACGGAGGCGCGGGGGCGCAGGCGTACGGGCCACAGCAGCCGGATCGGCTGGACTGTGCCGCGCTGCTGCGTCACCCAGCCGAAGCGGCGCTCGAGCTGGAGCAGCAGCCCCGGCACGTCCCGCGGCGGGCTGCTGTCCGGCTGGGAGACCAGCTGCCGCTCCCAGCTGTGGTGCCGGACCCGGTTCTTCAGCCCGGTGGCGCGTGGCGGCACGGCGACGCCGGCGCGTTCCGCGAGGGCCGGGAAGAGCCGTTCGGAGTCCACGCCGGGGAAGCACTCGACGGCCACCCCCGTGTTCTCACGCAGCCGCTCGGCCGCGCTCAGGGCGGTCGCCGCGTCCGGGTCGTTCAGCGCCCACAGCACCCGCATGGGACGGGTACGGGCCACCGCAGCGGTGATCGTCCCCGCCCAGTCGCTGCTGCCGATCACGCACACCGTGTCGCCGCGGATGAGGTCGGCGGTGGTGGCGACCAGGGGCGCGTTCTCCGCGATGTGCGCGGGGTCGTGCAGCAGCTGGGGTCCGCGTACGTGCAGCGTGGGCCGCCAGAAGCCGTGCAGGTGGAAGACGCGTACGGCGCCGTCCGAGCCGCCGGTGTGCCCGAAGGCGCCCGCCGAGTCCAGCGGCAGGCTGACCGCCCGGCCGCCCGCGTCGCGCATCGCGATCTCCAGCAGCGGGTCGAAGTTCGTGGTGAGCACCCGGTGGTCGAACGCCTCCGGGATGCGGGCCAGCAGGTGTCCGAGCGCCTGCACGCCGCGGGGAAGCTGCCAGGAGAAGCGGTCGTTCTCCACGCCCTCGCCGACCCCGCGCTCGAGGCGCTGCCCGAGCCCGTGCGTGGCCAGCGGGGACTCCATCGGGTCCGGGGCCGCGTACGCCTTCAGCACGGCCTGCTGCGCGATCACGTCGAACGCCCCGCCCGACACCCAGTCGGTGAAGACCCGCCGGTACGCCCGGTACACGTCGATCGGCCGCGCGCCGACGAGCTCCGCGCGGGCCTGGGCCAGCGCCCGCTCGAGCGCGCCGTCGTCGTTGCGTCCCGCGGCGTAGCTGTCGGCGATCTCCAGCACGCCCTGCACGCGGGGGATGGCGGTGGCCGTGACGCCCGAGCCGATCACCAGCGTGATCTGGTCGGCGTCCTGCAGGGCCGTCGCCAGCCGGTCGATGAGCAGCCGCTCACCCGGGCTGAGGCCGTCTCCGGCCGTCTCCGGCTCGGGCGTCGTCATCGGCCCGCCTGCAGGGACTGCCACAGCTCCCCGGGACGTTCGGTGAACACCTGGCGGGCGGTGTGCCGGCTCGCGACCAGCGCGCCGCGGTCGAGGTATTCCTCGAGCTCACCGGAGCGCCAGCCCAGGTAGCCGACGAACACCCGCATGGCGTCCACGCTGGCGGTCACGTCCTCCGGATTGCCCGAGAGGTGCAAGGTGCCGAGCCGGTCGCGTACGGGGGTGAACCGCAGCGGCTTCGGTGCGCCGGCCCGCAGCAGCGTCACGACGATGTAGCCGTCCTGGGCGACCGGGCCACCGTGGAACAGCATCACGGGATTGCGCAGCAGCCGCCGCCACGAGCCGGGGAAGTCGGCCGGCAGCTCGCCTTCCGGCTGGGTGATGCAGACGCCGAGCGCGCCCGTCTGGTTGTGCCGCAGCACCAGCATCGCCCGGCGTCCAAGGTCCTCGTCGACGAACCAGGGCGCCGCGTACAGCACCGTGCCGGCGAGGTTGTGCCGGGGCGCGGCCGGGTTGTGCACCAGCGCGATCTCGCCGCCGGCGTCGCGGGCGCGCAGTTCCGGACGCTCGAAGCCGCGGCGCAGCATCGCGCGGCGTACCGTGCGCCAGACGGTGTGGACGGTCAGAGCCGGCGGCGTCGGATCCGGCGGGGGAGGCCGCAGGCCGTCGCGCAGCAGCCGGATCAGCTCTCCGGTGAAGGCGGTGTGGACCTCGCCGCGCGGCGCCATCGCGGGCCGGTTGGCCGGCGCGGAGACCAGCAGGCAGGTCCCCTCGGTCTCGGCCTTGTCCGCGACCGCGTCGGTGCCGGTGCTGTCACCGCCGATCTCGGCGCCCGCGCGCCCGGAGTAGCAGCAGTCGAGGACGACGACGCGGCGGCGGGCGCGGGAGTCGGCCACCGCGCGGCGGACCCACTCGTACGGCACCCCGCGCTCGTAGGGCACCTCCGGGTCGCAGCCGGGCAGGCCGAGGATCAGCCGGTCGTCGTCCGGGTCGACGAGCCCGTGCCCGGCGAAGTACACCAGCAGCAGCCCGTCGCGCTCGGTCGCGGCCGCGGCCCGGCGGACCGCGCGGCTCACCTCGGCCGGATCCTCCGGATCCACCAGCACCTGGCAGTTGTCCGGCGGCACACCCCAGAGATCCTCGTGGGCCAGCAGGTCGCGCAGGTCGGTCACGTTGCGCCCGGCGGCGGGCAGGCCCGGGAGCCTCCGGTACGCCGCGACGCCGATCAGCACGACCTGCGAGGCGGCCGGGTCCGCGACGTCACTCATCGGTCCCTGCCGTCCGACCTCCGCTCGTCTCTTCCGGCTCCGCGCTCGCCTCTTCAACCTCCGCGCTCGTCTCTTCTTGCTCCGCGCTCGTCTTCTCCAGCTCAGCCAGGGCGGCGGTCAGCGTCCGGTGGTCCTCGGCCTCGATCCGGGTCGTCGAGCCGTCCGCCGCGGTGTGCACGATCGTCACCCGTGGCGCCGGCCTGCGCGAGTCCCGCCAGGACGCCACCGCGAGGGCGAGCTGGCCGGCGGACAACCCGCTGCCGATGACCAGCGTCAGCACGTCCAGCAGGGTGCCCATGGTCTGCGGGTCGTCGCTGCGGGCCCGGGCCAGCCGGCCGTCGACGCGTACGGCGTCCTCCCGGCGCAGCCACCGGTGCAGCGACTCGGCTTCCTCCGGCGACGGGCACTCCAGTCGGAGCTGAACCGGCATGAAAATCTCCCCGCGTGATATCGATGCACGTTTCTGGCGTCGCGGACACTGCTAGGCGAAGCTAGCATCGAGCGTCGACGTGGTGACCGGGCGTACCCGTCGGATGCCGCAGCGGCGGGATAGATTCTGGGAGTGGCCCGCACAGTGAAGATCCCCGCGACGAAATATCCGGTCGAACGATTCACCCTCGACAACGGCCTGCGGGTGGTCCTCACGCCCGACCGCAGCGCTCCCGTCGTCGGCGTGGCCGTCGTCTACGACGTCGGCATCCGGTCCGAACCGGAGGGTCGCACCGGCTTCGCCCACCTCTTCGAGCACCTGATGTTCCAAGGCTCGGAAAACCTCGAGAAGCTCGCCCACTTCCGGCATGTGCAGGGCGCCGGCGGCAGCTTCAACGGCTCCACCCACCTGGACTACACCGACTACTTCGAGGTGCTCCCGGCCGGCGCCCTGGAACGGGCGCTGTTCCTCGAGGCCGACCGGATGCGCGGCCCCCGGCTCACCGAGGAGAACCTGCGCAACCAGGTGGACGTGGTCAAGGAGGAGATCCGGGTCAACGTCCTCAACCGCCCGTACGGTGGCTTCCCCTGGTTGAAGCTGCCCCCGGTGATGTTCGAGACGTTCCCGAACGCCCACGACGGCTACGGCTCCTTCACCGACCTGGAGAGCGCCACCGTCGAGGACGCGCAGGAGTTCTTCGCCAAGTACTACGCCTCGGGCAACGCGACGCTCGCGGTCGCCGGTGACTTCGACGTGGCGGCCACCACCAAGCTCATCGAGGCGCACTTCGGCGACGTTCCGGCCCGGCCCCGGCCGCAGCTGCCGGACTTCGCCGAGGCCGGCCTGACCGCCGAGCGCCGGGAGAGCTACGTCGACCGGCTCGCGCCGCTGCCCGCGGTCGCGGCGGGCTACCGGGTGCCCGACCCCATCGCCGACTTCACCGGCTACCTGCCGTACGTCGTGCTCGCGGAGGTCCTCACCGACGGCGACGCGTCCCGTCTGGTCGAGCGGCTCGTGCAGCGCGACCGCATCGTCACCAGCATCGGTGGCTACATCGGCTTCATGGGCGACGAATACCAGGTGCGCAACCCGACCGCGCTGCTGCTGCAGGCGCACATGCCGCCCGGCGGCGACACCGGCAAGGTGCTGCGCGTGGTCGACGAGGAGCTCGACCGGCTGGCCACCGGCGGCCTTGCGCCCGGCGAGCTGGCCCGCACCCAGGCCCGGATGGCGACGCACCTGCTGCGCGACACCGACGCGGTGCTCGGCCGGGCCCTGCCGATGGCCGTGCTCGAACTGCAGCGCGGCAGGCCGGAGCTGCTCAACGAGCTGCCACGGCTCGTCGGCGAGGTCACCGAGGCGCAGGTCGTCGCGGCCGCCGCCACCCTGCGGCCCGAGGGCCGCGCCACCGTCGAGGTCGTCCCGGGAGCACACCAGTGAGCGTCAAGACCCTGCCGGACCTCGTGCCGGACTCGAAGATCAAGCTGCCCAAGCAGGCGGAGCGCACGCTCAGCAGCGGCCTGACCGTCATCGCGATCCGGCGCCCGGCGGTGCCCCTGGTCGAGCTGCGGCTGCGGGTGCCGTTCGGGCGTGCCCCGCTGGCCCGGGCCACCCTGCTGTCCCAGGCGCTGTTCACCGGAACGGCCACGATGTCCAGTATCGACATCGCCGCCGAGCTGCAGGCGGTCGGCGGCGGCCTCTCCGCGGGCCTCGACCCCGACCGGCTGCTCATCACCGGCAACTCGCTCGCCGCCGGGCTGGACCGGATGCTGGAGATCCTCGCCGCGGTGCTGACCGACCCGGCGTACCCGGCCGAGGAGGTGGGCACCGAGCGCGACCGGCTCGTCGACCACATCCAGGTGGCGCAGAGCCAGCCGGCGCACCTGGCCCGTACGGCGCTGCTCAAGCGGATGTACGGCAAGCACCCGTACGCGGTCCAGACCCCCGAGCCCGAGCAGGTCAAGGGCGTACGCCCGGGGCAGCTGCGCACCCTGCACGCCGACCGGGTCCGCCCGGAGGGTGCGGTGCTCGTGCTCGTCGGTGACATCAACGTCGAGAAGGCGATCGACGCGGCGGAGAAGGCGCTCGGCGGCTGGATCGGCTCGGGCCGCGACGGCACCGTGCCGCCGACGCCCGCGCTCGAGCCCGGCCCGCTGCTGCTGGTCGACCGGCCGGCATCGGTCCAGTCGTCGCTGCGGATGGCGTTGCCGGCCGTGCCGCGCACCGATCCCGACTACGCGGCGCTGCAGCTCGCGAACATGGTCTTCGGCGGCTACTTCTCCTCGCGGTGGGTGGAGAACATCCGGGAGGACAAGGGCTACACGTACGGCCCGCACACCGCCATCGAGCACTTCGTCGCCGGCTCCTCGCTGATCGTTGCGGCGGAGGTCG
Organism: Actinoplanes sp. NPDC049316; assembly: GCF_040677315.1. Taxonomy (NCBI): domain Bacteria; kingdom Bacillati; phylum Actinomycetota; class Actinomycetes; order Micromonosporales; family Micromonosporaceae; genus Actinoplanes; species Actinoplanes sp. NPDC049316. Next base: position 18,943 of record NZ_JBFAQM010000023.1, read on the forward strand.
CCACCGAGGTGACCGGCCCGGCGCTGCTCGAGACGCTGTACGAGCTCGGCCGCATCGCCAGCCTGCCGCCGGGTGAGGAGGAGCTCGAGCAGGCCCGCCGGTACGCCCTCGGCACCCTGCGCCTCGGCATGTCCACGCAGGCCGGGCTCGCCGGGCTGGCCAGCATCTACGCCAGCTTCGGGCTGCGGCTGAACTACCTCACCGAGCACTCGGCGGCGCTGGCGGCGGCGACCCGCGAGCAGGTGGCCGAGGCGGCGGCCCGCTACCTCGCGCCGGCGCGGGCGGTGTCGGTCGTGCTCGGCGACGCGGAGAAGGTGGAGGGGCAGCTGTCCGCCCTGACGAGCGTGGAGCGCGGCGTCGCGTGACCGGCCCGGCGCACGAGGAACAGCCGGACGTCGGCGAGCAGCCCGGCCTCGACGGCCCGCCGCTGGCGCGGACCAGCCTGGACCGGGCCGCGCACCGCCGCAAGGACGAGGCCTGGCTCGCCGAGGCGTGGAAGAGCGGCCTCGTCCTGGTGATCGACATCGCCAAGGGCGGCCGGGCGCTGATCGCCGGCGCCGACGGGGAGAAGCCGTCGCTCGTGCTCGTCGGCGGTTCGGAGGCACCCGAGGGCGAGCGCCTCTTCCTCGGCGTCGACCCGGCCGGAGCGCCGATCTTCGCCGTCGATGCGCCGCTGCCCGAGACGGCCGGCGCCGAGGCCCGCAACCTGCGCGACATCGGGGACCGGCTCGACCCACGCGACGCCGGCATCTTCACCACGGCTGCGGCGCTGGGCAACTGGCACGCCACACACCGGTTCTCGCCCCGCTCCGGGCAGCCCACCCGGGTGGTGGAGGCCGGCTGGTCGCGCGTCGACGAGGACGGACGGCAGATGTGGCCGCGTACCGACCCCGCGATGATCGTGCTGGTGCACGACGGCGTCGCCGGGCCGGGCGGCCGCTGCCTGCTCGGCCACAACGCCGCCTGGCCGGCCGTCGACGGCGTCCGGCGGTTCTCCTGCCTGGCCGGCTACGTCGAGCCCGGCGAGTCGGCCGAGGCCGCCGTCGTCCGCGAGGTTCGGGAGGAGGTCGGCGTCCGGCTCCGCTCCGTGGTGTACGAGGGCAGCCAGGCGTGGCCCTTCCCGGGATCGCTGATGCTCGGGTACACCGCCGAGGCCGACCGGGAGCAGGCGCTCGCGCTCGACCCCGAGGAGATCGACGAGGCGCGGTGGTTCACCCGCACCGACATCGCCCGGATGATCGCCGGAGACTTCGCAGACGAGGCGAGCGGCGTACGGATGAATCTGCCCATGCGCGCCTCCATCGCTTTTTATCTGATTGAGCGATGGTTGGGGGATTCGGCCCGATAAGGGATTCACATTTCTCTAATCAGAAGGTTCTTCACACGGAATTAGCAACCATCGGGGCAGGCTCTCGCGTCTGGGAAGTCAGAAACGAGAGGTGGTAGTGGCATGTCGCTGCTTGCGGAGCAGACCTGGGCCCCGATGACCGCTGACGAGCGCGCGCAGTTCCAGCGCGACGGTTTCCTCGTCATTCCCGGTGTTCTCAACGAGGACGAGGTCGCGGTCGCGCGTACCGCGATTCTGCGTTCCAAGGAGAAAGCGGCGCGGGAAGGAGGTCTCGGGCCCACCGGCGCGCTGCACCAGCTGTCCGCGGTGACGAACAACCCCGAGCTGGCCTTCCTGCTCGACCACCCCAAGGCCTTCAAATACATCTGGTCGCTGCTCGGCTGGAACGTGCACGTGTACCACTCGCACGTCGACGTGCACCCGCAGATCCACGAGCGGCAGAAGGACTGGTGGCACTGGCACCAGGACGGTGGCCGGCAGAACCGCGAGCTCGAGACCGACCCGCGGCCGATGATGTCGGTGAAGCTCGCGTACTGGCTCTCGGACGTCTCGGAGACCGGCCGTGGCAACTTCACCGTGCTGCCGGGCAGCCACCTCACCAACTGGCTGCCGGGCCCGCCGTCGCGCGGCGTGCCGTGGCCGCAGCCCGAGGGCGCCCTGCAGATCACCGCCAACCCCGGCGACCTCGTCGTCTTCGACCGCCGGCTGTGGCACGCGCGCTCGGACAACTACTCGCCGATCACCCGGATGGGCGCCTTCTTCGGGTACACGTACCGCTGGGTCGCCGGCCGCGACGAGGTCGCCGACCTGCCGAACACGCCGGAGTGGGAGACGTTCAACCCGGTGCAGCGGCAGCTGCTCGGCGGCGCGGGTGACGGCAGCGGCGACCACGCCTGGGGGCACTACCCGGAGACCACCCCGCTGTACGTGGAGCTGAAGCGGCAGGGCCTGCTCGACTCGAGCATCCCCGCGCTCATCCCCTGACCCGGGGCGGGCCGGCCGGCTCTCTCCCCGCCGAGCCCGCTCCGCCATGTGTCCCCGCACCTCGCCCGCCGCCCCGGACGGGGTGCGGGGCGCCGAACCACAGACCACCGGCCCTCGCCCGCCGCCACGGGCGGGGCGCCGGTACGGACAGAAGCGGGCCGCCCTCGGGTTCCGGGAGCGGCCCGCTTCGTCGCCGTCAGGCGGACAGGCTCGCCAGGTGCTGCTTGACCTGGACGATCGACGGGTTGGTCATCGCGGTGCCGTCGACGAATCGCATCGTCGGGACCGTCTGGTTGCCGCCGTTCACGCTCATCACGTAGTCGGCCGCCTCCGGATCCTGTTCGATGTCGATCACCTCGTACGCGATGCCCTCTCGGTCGAGCTGCGACTTGAGCCGGTGGCAGTAGCCGCACCAGGGCGTCGAGTACATGGTCAGCATCGGTATGGTCCCTTCGCAGAGGTCACATGGCACTACGCCATCCGACGAAACGTCGGACCCGGGTGCCATGATTCCCGGTTGTGACAGCGGAACGCGTTCTTGCCGGGCTCGACCCCGATCAGCGCCGGGCGGTCACCGCTCCCGCGGGACCGGTGTGCATCCTGGCCGGGGCCGGCACCGGTAAGACCAGAGCGATTACCCACCGCATCGCATATCGAACGCTTTCCGGCGAAATCGACCCCCGGCACGTCCTCGCCGTCACTTTCACCGCCCGGGCCGCCGCCGAGATGCGCGCGCGCCTCACCGGGCTCGGCGCCGGCCGGGTGCAGGCCCGCACCTTCCACGCCGCCGCGCTGCGGCAGGTGCGCTACTTCGCCCCGCGGCTGCTCGAGGGCCGGGCGATGCCCGAGCTCGTGGAGAGCAAAGCCCGGTTGGTCGCCCTCGCGGCCGCCAGGGCCGGCGTGCGGGCCGACCGCACCGCCGCGCGCGACCTGGCGAGCGAGATCGAATGGGCCAAGTCGTCCCTCGTCGAGCCGGGTGAGTACGTCGTCGCCGCCACCAAGGCGCTGCGCGAGCCGCCGTACGAGGCCGCCAAGGTGGCCGAGGTGTTCGCCGCGTACGAGTCGCTCAAGCGGCGGCAGGGCGTCATCGACTTCGAGGACATGCTGCGCGCCGCGGTCTGGGGCATCGAGGAGCACCCGGACGTCGCCGACCAGGTCCGCTCGCAGTACAGGCACTTCGTCGTCGACGAGTACCAGGACGTCAACCCGCTGCAGCAGCGGTTGCTGGAGGCCTGGCTCGGCGGCCGCGACGACCTGACCGTGGTGGGCGACGCCAGCCAGACCATCTACTCGTTCACCGGGGCCACCTCGTCGTACCTGGTCGACTTCCCCCGTCAGCGCCGCGAGGCCGTCGTGGTGCGCCTGGTCCGCGACTACCGCTCCACCCCGCAGGTGGTCGGCCTCGCCAACGCGGTGATCCGGCAGGCCCGCGGCACCGAGGCCAAGCTGCGGCTCGAGCTGATCGGGCAGCGGCCGCCCGGCGCCGAGCCCGACCTCAAGATCTTCCCGGACGAGTCGGCCGAGGCGGTCGCCGTCGCCAAGCGCTGCCGGGAGCTCATCGCCGCCGGCACCCCGCCGCGGGAGATCGCGGTGCTGTTCCGCACCAACGCGCAGTCCGAGACCTACGAGAAGGCGCTGGCCGAGGCCGAGGTGCCGTACGTGGTCCGCGGCGCCGAACGCTTCTTCGAGCGCGCCGAGGTGCGCCAGGCCATGATCGCCCTGCGCGCGGCCGTGCGCTCCACGCCGGGCGAGACCCCGCTGGTCCAGGCCGTCGTCGACGCGCTCTCCGCCACCGGCTGGGCCCGCGACCGGCCCCCGCCGGGCGGCGCGCAACGCGAGCAGTGGGAGGCGCTCGCCGCGATCGTCACCCTCGCCGAGGAGTACGAGCGCAGCCCCGACGTGCTGCCGATCGGCCAGGCCGGGGCGGTGCAACGCGACGTGTCGCTGTCCGCGTTCAACGACGAGCTGGCCCGGCGCGCCGAGCAGCAGCACGCCCCGGCCGTGGAGGGCGTCACCCTGGCGTCTCTGCATTCCGCGAAGGGCCTCGAATGGGACGCGGTGTTCCTCGTGGGGCTCGCCGACGGCACGCTGCCCACCACGTACGCGAAAACCCCCGAGCAGTTGGAGGAAGAGCGGCGCCTGCTCTACGTCGGCGTCACCCGGGCACGGCAGTGGCTCTGGCTCTCGTACGGTCAATCCCGCTCGTCGGGCGGCCGCAGCCGGCGCCCCTGTCGTTTCCTGCCGCAGCTAACCGACACGCGGCACCGCACGTTCGAGAAGGCCGGAGGGGGCAGTCGGAAACCCGTCACCCGGCGCGCGCAGGTGGTTTCCTGTCGCATCTGCGGGGCCACCCTCCTCGCCGGCGCCGACCGCAAACTGGGCCGCTGCCCGACGTGCCCGTCCGACATCGACGAGGAGCTGTTCGAGCGGCTCCAGGCCTGGCGCGCGCAGACCGCCGCCGAGCAGAAAGTCCCTGCGTACGTGGTGTTCACCGACGCCACGATCGTCGCCATCGCGGAACGCCGGCCCAGCACCCCGCCCGAGCTCCTCGCCATCGCCGGCATCGGCCCCCGCAAGCTCGGCCAGTACGGCGCCGCCGTGTTCGCTCTGGTCGCCGGCGCGGACCCCGCCGAGGTGTCTCCGGAGGGGTCCTCAGAAAACTTTGAAAACTAGTGCGTTAATTCGTTTGCCCTCGCTTGCGAGGACGGCATAGCCTCAGGTCACACCTTGGCGAGCGGCATGCTCAACGGGGTTTCACCACGAGTGCAAGGCGATGGAGGAGGTGGCACCGATGAAGCTCAACTACACGATCGAGCGACCGTCGACGCTGCCTGCTGTCTGCACTCCGTCCGCTTCCTGGCTGCCCGTCTCCGCGTCCGTGGCGAAGTCCGTCCTTGCGACGGAATCCGTCACCGTGGCGGCGCCGGCTGTCGAGCGGGCCCCGGCTTCGCAGGCGCACCAGGTCCAGATCCAGGCCGAGCTGGTCCGGATCCTGGCGTCCGTCGATGGAAGCTACGGGACCACTGGGTTCGTGGGCAGCAACGGCATGAAGCGTCGTCTGACGGATGGTGCCGACGGTGTCCCGCCTCGAGGAAGGCCGGTCTGAGCGATCAGACCTCCGGCTCACCTCGAGGCCGCGGAACCCGTAACCGGGATCCGCGGCCTACTTTTTTGCCGGCTCACCGGCCGGTGCGCGACCAGCATCACGATCCAGAAGATCGAGAAAAGAGAGAGGTGACCGGGCTTTATGAGTCTGGCGCTGGCCCCCCTCGACGTGAGCGTCGAGATGGAGGCAAACCTGCCCTGTCGGAAGTTCGACCCGGACCTGTGGTTCTCGGACTCCCCGGCCCAGCTGGAACTGGCCAAGTCGCTCTGCGGGGACTGCCCGCTGCGCGTCGAGTGCCTGGCCGGCGCGGTCGAGCGAGCGGAGCCCTGGGGTGTCTGGGGCGGCGAGATCTTCGAGCGCGGCGCGGTCGTCCCCCGCAAGCGGCCCCGTGGCCGTCCGCGGAAGGTCGACGTGGCCCGCGACGCCGAACTCGCGGTCGAAGTGGAGGAGCGGCTCGCTGCCAGCGGCGTCGAGACCCGCAACTCGGTCCGGCTGGCGGCCTGACATGACCACCCTCACCACCCCCTACCGGAAGACGGAAGACGTAGCCATGAGCCCGAACGGAGCCCCGAAGGTGAAACTCATCCAAGAAGCGCTCTCCCGAGCACGAATGCGTCGGCCTCAGGCCGACCAGCACCCTGAGGCGCACCGTCCCGCACGTCAGATCGCCATCACCGCCCGCCACCGCGCGGCGCGGGAACTGGGTGGACGCCTCTGACGCGACGAGGACCCCTACGACGGCCCCGCCCGCAGCCACCGGCTGCGGGCGGGGCCATTTCTATATCCACTCCTGTGCGGTGCGCGCGTCGGCGTCGGGCTCCGGGCCGACTGGGGCGCGTCGTTTCCACACCTGTGCTGTGCGGTTTACTTCACGACGGCAGGATTGGCTGTGATGCGTGACCGCACCGCGTCGCGCCGCTATTCCGTCGCGCGGGATGAGTTTCGCCGGAACCACGCACGTCGTCGCGCGTGTGGGTTGGTCCAAAGAAACGATTCGAAGCTGCGCCGCCAGCACGGCGACCTTGGCGCCGACCGGCCGGCGGACGTGCGCAGCCCGCGACGCCCGATGCCACACCGGACCCCATCGGCATCAGGGCAAGGCCCGGCGATGGCCTCTCACCGGATGAGGGCGGCTGCCGCGGAGGGTGCGCAGGTGCGTGTCCGGATGCGCGTCTGCGCTAGAGATCACGCAGGTGGCGGCAGTACGCGGCTCCGCCTCGTCCGATTCAGGAGCCGAGCGGGATGTCGCCGGCAGGGCAGGGCGGGCAGCTGAGCGGGACGTTCGTCGGCAGGGGCGGGGTGTCGGCAGCTGAGCGGGCAGCGCGTCCCGGGCGTCAACGCGGCCGAGTCGGTCGCGTCTCTGATGGCGGCGCAAGAAAGCGATATCAGCCAACGTCCTGCACGGGTCAATGAAAAAGTCTCTATTCCGCACGCTTCCCCCTCGTACGCGTTCTTCTGGGGCGGGTTTCGCGTCCACCGTACGAAGCAGCGCGGTGTCGCGCGCCGTTTCGGATAGCAGTGCGGAAACGGAATCGGGGCGGCGGGTCGGCCAACGCGATGTTCGGCTATGTCCTGTTGCGTCGGGGTCGTGTCACGGCACCGGGGCGAAGCCGGGCAGCCACTTCTGCAGGATCGACCGGTACGGCGCCTTCGCCTCGAGTTGGCAGAGCACGCCGATGGAACCCAGCGTGACCCGGTGGATGAGCAGGTACGACGGCGGCAGGTTGAGTTTGCGGCTCAGCTGGAAGGCGGGCGAGCGGGGGTTCGAGAGGCGGGCGGCCTCGGAGCGGATCCAGCTGCGGGTGAAACGGAACTCGTCGACCGCTACCGGCTCGATCATCGGGCGCAGGAAGTCGAGGACCCCCTGGGCGTCCAGTTCGTCGTCCGGCTTGATGAAGCCCTCGTCGCGCAGGCCGTCGGCGACCGCCTGGGCGTCGCCGTCGAGGGCGAGGCGGACCAGGCGGCCGATCGGCTCGGGGTGGCCGTCGGGGAGGCGGGCCACCGCGCCGAAGTCGATCACGCCGAGGCGCCCGTCGGGCAGGATGCGGAAGTTGCCCGGGTGGGGGTCGGCGTGCAGGAGGCCCGCGCGGGCCGGGGCGGAGAAGTGCAGGATGGCCATGAGGCGGCCGGCTTCGTCGCGTTCCGGCTCCGTGCCGTCGCTGATGATGCGGGACAGCGGCGTGCCGTCGACCCACTCGGTGACCAGCACCGTCGGCGCCGACGCGACGACGCGCGGGACGAAGATCTCCGGGTCGTTCGCGTACGCCGCCGCGAAGGCCTTCTGGGTCTCGGCCTCCATCGCGTAGTCGAGTTCCTCGGTGATCCGTTCGCGCAACTCCGCGAGCAGCGGCTTCATGTCCATGCCGGGCTGGATGATTTTGAACATGCCGGCCAGCCGGCCCAGCTGCTTGAGGTCCGCGAGCAGCGCTTCGCCGGCCCCCGGATACTGCACCTTGACGGCCACGGGCAGCGTCTTGGGCCGGGCGCCCTTGCGCGCCGGCGGAAGCTTCCAGACTGCCCGGTGCACCTGCCCGATGCTGGCGGCCGCGGCCGGACTGTCGTCGAACTCGGCGAATTTGTCCCGCCAGTCCGCACCGAGCTGTTCTGCCAGGACCCGGTGCACGCTCGCCACCGGCATCGGCGGAGCGGCCTCCTGCAGCTTGGTGAGAGCCTGCCGGTAGGGACCCGCCATCTCCTCCGGCATCGCCGCCTCGAAGACCGACAGCGCCTGCCCGAATTTCATGGCACCGCCCTTGAGCTGCCCCAGGACGCTGAAGAGCTGCTCGGCGGTGCGCTGCTGGATGTCGGCGGAGATGACGTCGGTGGCGATCCCGGTCACCCGCTTGCCGAGCCCCAGCACCGTACGGCCGGCGAAGCCGAGGGGGAGGGCGGCGAGCTTGGCTGTGCGGGACGCCGCACGGCGCGGGATGTCGGTCACCAGATCATTGTGACCGAGAAAAAGCCGATCGACCGCCCTGGACGGGTGGCCCGGCCCTGGACGTGCGTACCGGCGACCGCCTCGGCGTGCAGAAACAGGCGGGATGAGAGGTCCAGCTCCGGCGGCGGATCCCGCCGGGGGAGCTGATCTCGATCTCCGCACCGAGCGTCGTGGGAGGGTCGCCGTCGACGAAGGCGAGGACCTCACCGACGGCGTAGCCGGTGGCGGCCAGCAGGGTCGCGACGGCGCACGGTTCCGCGGATCCCGCCTGATGCGCCCAGGGGATGGGGCCGGCCGTGACGGGGCTGCCCGGAGTGGCAGGACCGACGGAAAGGGCCTGGCCGCCGGCGACAGCGGGGCCGTCCGCGGACCATGGCCTGGTCGCAGGAGGTGGGCTGGCCGATGGGGGTGGGCTGGCGGCAGGGGGTGGGCCGGCGGCGGGAGGGCCGGCGGTAGGCAGTCTGCTGGCCGCTGGGGCCGGGTCGGGGAACGGTTGCGGACTTTCGGCGACTCTCGGGTTGTGGCCGAGGGCTGTCTGGGCTTCGCGGTCTCGGCGGTGCAGGTCCAAGCAGTTCAGGCAGGGAACGCCCGGTGCGGGGACGAGCGGGCCGATGATCGGGACCGCCTCGCGGATGGCGACCGGCAGGTACGGCTGGCGCCGCTGGGCGTAGCCGGCGGCCAGGAGGGCTACCGGTTGGTCGTACTCGAGCTGGATGACCAGGGAGGCGCCGCCGCGGCGTACCGGTCGGGTCTCCGTTGTCGGGGCGGCCCGGCGGATGGCTGCCGCGATGGCCTCGGCGCGCGGGTGGCCGAGGTCGGTGTCGCGGAGTGGGCTGCCGGGGCGGTCGTGGTGGGTGACCGTTCCGGGTACGTCGGCGTGGACGTGGCCGATGCCGGCTTCGGCCAGGGCGACCGCGATGCCGGCGGCGAGCCGGCCGCGGCCGGTGACGACGACCCGGGCGGCCCGGCGGCGGCGCAATACGCCGGCCGGAGTCATGGGGCCGGCGCCGGGTGGGGCGGCCGGCGGTGTGCACGGGCCTGTGGTGGGCGAGGCGGCGGATGAGGTAGCGGACGGCGTGCGCGGGCGGGCGTTGGGCGAGGCGGGTGCGGATCGGGCGGTCAGCGGCGGGGGAGGTGACGTGGCTGGGAGTCGCGGCGTGGGGCGGAGGGCGAGGGCGGCGGCCTCGCCGGCGAGGCGCCGACGGGTGTCGTCATCGAGGGCGGCCGGGTACAGGGTGGGTGCCGGCAGAAGGAGGCCCGCTTCGTGGAGCGCGTCGAGGAGGGCCAGGGCTTCGTCGGGGGAGATGCCGAGGGCTCCGGCGTGGCGCAGGATCGAGCGTTCCGGGCGGGAGCCGTCGAGGAGGTCGAGCAGCGCCGCGGCCGAAGGATCGGGGAGGTCCAGCAGGAAGGCGCGATTGGGATGGGTGCCCAGTTGCACGGTCCGGGCGTCCCGCCAGATGCGGCGCAGGCCCGGCACGAGGGTGGGGCGGGGCAGCGGAGAACGCCGTGGGGCCGAGCGGGGCGTCAAGGGCTGAGGCGTCGGCAGCAGGGGGCGGCTCATGCGTGACAGGGTGTCACGGTGCCTGCGCGGAGGGATGTGGTTGTCCACAGGGCCGCGATCGATCGTGCTCGGCTGTCCACAAGCTGGGGCGAGTTATCCACAGGGATGGTTCACGCGTGGATAACTACTCAACGTTGTGGCGCAAACACGGTTATGCCCCTCCCGGGTGAGTCACGGGCCGGGACGACGGTGGGGGCGGCCGTGTGGCCGCCCCCACCGTCGAGCGCGTCCGGTCAGGCCTTGGCCTTGCCCAGGATGCGGTTCACCGTGGTGCCGCAGACCGGGCACTTGCCCTTGGCCATGTTCATGCCGGTCTTCGAGACCTCGACAGTCCCCTGGAAGTCGCGCTTCTCCTTGCACTTCACGCAATAGCCGTTGTACGTGTTGTCGGCCACGGTTCCTCCTCGTCATGTTGTCGGCCGGGTCGGCCCGCTGGTCCCGGCGCGGTCAGGTCCTCACGACCTGGACCCGCCGGGGTCCCTGCTCGCGGCGGCAGGCCGCGATCTGTGTTCGGCGCTGGACCGCTCCGCGACCACGTGGATGTGGCCACCCGCTCGGGGCGGTCACTACCCAGGTCCGGCCATTTCCATGTCAGCGCGGCGTCGACGGTGTCGTCGCCGTCGTGAGTCTGCCGGTCAGAATGCTTCTTTTCCGGAACATTCAGGCAGACACGCCGACGAAGCTCTCGGAAACGTAGAAAACAGACAGTCAGGCACGAGGTGCCCCGGGAGAAGCATGAGATGGCGATCCGGTGGCCGGGAAGCTCGGGGCTACGAGGAGGGCTGACGAATCCCCGGTGAGGACGAGAGCTCGTACGAGATCGTCGGGGTTCGGAGGTTTCGGGGGTGCCTGTGGTGGTGACACTGGGGGTGTATAGCGTGGGGTGACTCCGGGCTGCATGGTGCAGGCTTGCAAAATATTTTCGGATTATCTGGGGCGAAGCTCACATTTTGGGTGCGTGTCGTTTGCCGTACCCTTGCGGCCACCTGGCCCTGACGGATTAACGTCGCAATGTGAACCCCAGTCTGGGCTGCGCAGGCCGGTAATGGCCAGGACGCGCAAGCCTGTCGTCGAAGTGCGGCGCAGCCAGCGCCGTCGTCGCACGGTGTCTGCGTACCGCGAGGGCGAGCGCGTCGTCGTCCTGATTCCCGACCGGTTCTCGCGTGCCGAGGAGACCGAGTGGGTCGCGCGGATGCTGGAGCGGCTGGCCGCCCGTGAGGAGCGCGTTCAGCGTACGGACGGGGAGCTGCTCGCCCGCGCGCAGCGGCTCACCGCGCGATATCTCTCCGACCATGCGCGGCTCGTGGTCCCGGCCAGTGTGCGGTGGGTCACCAACCAGAACGGTCGCTGGGGCTCGTGTACGCCGGACGACGGCACGATCCGCATCTCGCACCGCATCCAGGAGATGCCGGACTGGGTCATCGACTACGTGCTGCTGCACGAGCTCGCGCACCTGGTCGTGCCGAGCCACAACGCCACCTTCTGGGAGCTGGTCAACCGCTATCCGAAGGCCGAACGGGCGCGGGGCTACCTCGAGGGCATCTCTGCCGCCACCGGCTTGGTCCTCGCCGACGACTAGTTACGCGGTGCGGGAAGACGGCTGATGGGGCGGGAGCGGCGAGAGTTCGCGCACGGTGGCGACTAGTCTGCGGGCGTGACCAGACGCGTCGTGGTGGCCCTGCTCAACCCGGTGACCTGGAGCCCGCCCGGCGTCGAGCTCAGCAGGTGGCGCGCCGCCCTCGCCGAGGACGTCGTCGACCTTCTCGCGCGGCTGGCGCAGGCCGAGCCCGCCGTCGCGGCCGTCGCCGAGGACATGGACCTCGCGCGGGAGATCGCCTGGCCCGGGATGCCGATCTACGAGGTTCCGACCGCGACGGTGCTGACGGTGCTGCGGCGGGCGGCCGATGACGGGTACGAGCAGGGCGCCGTCCTGGCCGCGGATGCTGCCGACGTGCCGGGGATGATCCTGGGAAAGCTGCTGCGGCCGCTGGGCAGCAAGCCGGTGGCCGTGGCACCGGCCGGACCGGGAGGCGGGGTGCTGGCGGTCGCCGCGGCGCTGCCTGTGCCGGAGTGGCTGGCGGATACCGACCTGGACGACGCCACGCCGATGACGCTGCGCCGGACGGCTCCGCAGCCGAGCCTGGTCGAGTCGACGCCCGAGTGGCGCCGGCTGCGCGGGCCGGCCGACCTGGCCACGCTCGACATGGGCCTGGAGGGCTGGGACAACACCCGGATGCTGCTCGGAGGTTGATCTTCACCACTCACGCAGAATGAAGGGGCCAGGGCCAGCGGATGCTGGGCCCCGGCCCCGGCCTCGACGGGAGTTGCGGTCCGCACCACCCACCGAGATACGACATCAGGAATTTGACTCTTCGCCGTCGTCCTTGCCGAGGTTGTCGAGCTCGGAGATGTCCCAGTCGAGCCGGCTGGCGGCGAACTTCTGCGGGTCGGCGAAGTCCTCGTCGGTGGGCAGCAGGTCCGGGTGGTCCCACAGGGCGTCGCGGCCCTGCACGCCGCGGGCCTCCGTGACGGCCGCCCACAGTGCGCCCGCCTCGCGGAGGCGGCGCGGACGCAGCTCGAGGCCCACCAGCGCCGCGAAGGTCTGCTCGGCCGGGCCGCCGGCCGCGCGGCGGCGCCGGAACGCCTCGCTGAGCGCCGCGACGGAGGGCAGACGGTCGCCGGCCGCCGAGTCGACGACGTGGCCGACCCAGCCCTCGATGAGCGCGAGCGCCGTCTCGAGGCGGGCGAGGCTCGCCTTCTGCTGCGGCGTGTCCTCCGGCGTGAAGATGCCCTCGAGCGCCATGGCCTGCATCGATTCCGGGTCGGTCGGGTCGACGCGGCTCATCGCCTCCTCGATCGCCTCCCGGTTGACCGTGATGCCGTTCGCGTACGTCTCCACCGCGCTGAGCACGTGCGCGCGCAGCCACGGCACGTGTTGGAACAGTCGCTGGTGGGCCGCCTCGCGCAGCGCCACGTAGAGCCGGACCTGGTCCTCGGGAATCTCGAGGCCGTCGCCGTACGTCTTGATGTTGGACGGGATGAGCGCGGCGGTGCCGGCGGGGCCGAGCGGCAGGCCGATGTCGCCGGCCGACAGCACCTCCGCGGCGAGCTGGCCCAGCGCCTGGCCGAGCTGGCCGCCGAAGAGCGCGCCGCCGAGCGTGGCGACCATCGACTGCATCGGCCCGAGCTGGGCGCGGGCCTCCTCGGGAACGAGGTCACCCATGGCGCCGACCATGCGGCCCGCGATGGGGTCGCACAGCTTCTTCCACACGTCGAGGGTGTTGTACACCCACTCGTTCCTGTTCCAGGCGGTCGCGTCGCGGATGCCCGAGGGCAGCGCGGACGCCGGGTCGAGCCACAGGTCGGCGAGGCGCAGGGCCTCGGAGACGGCGTTGTGCTCGTACATGTTCACCGACGGGTCACCGGTCGCGCTCAGCTGGCTGGCGGCCACCTGGCGCGCCAGATCCCAGTTGACCGGGCCACTTCCGGGCGCGGCGAACATCTGCTGCAGCTGATTCATGAACTGCTGCATCTGCTGCGGGTCGGAGGGATCGGGCGGCTGGGCGCCCGGCAGGCTGAAGCCGAACGGGATATCAGGCACGTCCTCAACGGTACGCGCGTCAAGGCCCGGTGGGACCAATGCCGGTGTCAGCTCAGAGAGAACTCAGGGTCGGTTGGTACGGTCACGCGCATGAGACGTCGCGGTGTCACGGTCATCCTCGGCGCCCTGATCACCGCACTGCTGGCAGTCGGAGTCATGGCCTTTCCCCTGCCGTACGTGGTTCTCAAGCCCGGACCGACCGTGAACACCCTCGGATCGGACAACGGCAAAGAAGTCATCCAGGTGACGAAGGCCCCCACCTCGACCAGTAAGGGTCAGCTCCGGCTGACCACCGTAGGGGTGCAGCCCAGCGTGGAACTGGTCTGGGCGATCCGTGGCTGGTTCAGCGACGAGCAAGCCGTCGTGCCGCGCGACCTCATCTACCCGCCGGACCGCAGCGAGCAGCAGGTGGAACAGCAGAACGCCGAGGAGTTCAAGTCCTCGCAGACGAGCGCCGAGACCGTCGCGCTGCGCAAGCTCGGGTATCCGGTGCAGACGTACGTGACGCAGGTGACGCAGGGCGGGCCGTCGAAGGGGCGGTTGCAGAAGGACGACGTGATCACCTCGGTCGACGGCGTGGCGGTGACCGGACCGGCGAAGCTGACCGAGCTCATCCAGTCCAAGCCCGCCGGCACCAGCCTGACCATCGGCTACACCCGGGACGGCAAGGCCGGGACTGTGAAGATCGTCTCGGAGAATCTGGAGAGCGGGCAGAAGCCGCGCATCGGCGTCGGCATCGACCAGCGCCAGCCGCACCCCTTCACCGTGACCATCGACCTCGACGAGATCGGCGGCCCGAGCGCGGGGCTGATGTTCACCCTCGGCATCATCGACAAGCTCAAGCCCGAGGACCTCACGGGCGGCAAGATCATCGCGGGTACCGGCACGATCGACGACGAGGGCGACGTGGGCCCCATCGGCGGCATCCCGCAGAAGCTCGTCGGCGCCAAGGAGGCCGGCGCCCAGCTCTTCCTGGTCCCGATCGACAACTGTGCCGAGGCGCTGCGTAACGCGGTGCCGGGCCTGCCGATGGCGGAGGTCGCGACTGTGGATGACGCCCTCACCGCCTTGCAGACGTTCACCAGCGGCGGTACACCCAAGCCGTGCACGGCCAAATGACTTGTCCACAGGCACCCAGAGCGGAACGACGCAACACCCTAAAGTGAAGAACCGGTCTTGAAAACTTAGTGGGGTTCACGGTGGTCATGCGTAACAGTCCTCTACCGAGGATGAGCCGGCGCGGTCGCGTGACCGTCGGCGTCCTGGTAGGGGTTTTCCTTCTCTTTACGCTGCTCGGCTGGGGCATCGACGCGTACACCGACTATCTGTGGTACGACGAGGTCAAGTTCACGGAGGTCTTCACCGGCGTCCTGGTGACCCGGCTGTTGCTCTTCCTCGCGATCGGCCTCGCCATGGCGCTGATCATCGCGGGCAACCTCTATCTGGCGTACCGGCTGCGGCCGCTGCTGCGACCGCACTCGGCCGAGCAGGCCACCCTCGAGCGCTACCGCATGGTCATCCAGCCGCGGCTGGGCACATGGATCGCGGTCGTCGCCATCGTCATCGGGTTCTTCTCCGGCCTGTCCGCGCAGAGCCGCTGGAAGGACTGGATGCTCTTCCAGAACTCCCAGCCCTTCGGCGTACGGGACCCCCAGTTCAACGTGGACATCGGCTTCTACGTCTTCGACTACCCGCTGCTGCGCTACCTGCTCGGCGTGGGCTTCACCGCGGTCGTGCTGTCGGTGATCGGCGCGCTCGCCGTGCACTACGTCTTCGGCGGCGTGCGGCTGCAGGGCGTCGGCGACCGGATGACCTCGGCCGCGCGGGCCCACCTGACCACGCTGGTGGCGGTGTTCGTGCTGTTGAAGGCGGTCGCGTACATCCTCGACCGGCGGGCGCTGCTGCTCGAGCAGCACGTGTCGCCCGGCCTCTACGGCGCCGGCTACACCGACGTCAACGCGCTGCTGCCCGCCAAGGAGATCCTGGCGTACATCTCGATCGTGGTCGCCATCGCGATCATCGTGTTCTCCAACGCGGTCATGCGGAACCTCGTCTGGCCCGGCGTCTCGCTGGCGCTGCTGGCGATCTCCGCGGTGGCGATCGGCGGCATCTACCCGCTGGCGGTGCAGAACTTCCAGGTCCAGCCGAGCCTGGCGGACAAGGAGGCGCCGTACATCGCGCGGTCGATCCAGGCCACGCGTGCCGCGTTCGGGCTCGGCGACACGCAGGTGACCCCGTACGGCGCGCAGAGCGTCGTGCCACCGGCCGCGCTGGCGACCAACTCCAGCGCGCAGAACATCCGGGTCATCGACCCGCAGCTGGTCTCCGAGGCGTTCACGCAGTCGCAGCAGGTCCGCGGCTTCTACGACTTCGGCCCCAAGCTGGACGTGGACCGCTACACGGTGGCCGACAAGACGCAGGACTACGTCGTCGGCGTCCGTGAGATCAACGACCGCGCGCTCACCCAGCAGCAGCAGAACTGGCTCAACCGCCACACCGTCTTCACCCACGGGTACGGGCTGGTCGCGGCGCCCGCCAACCAGTCCTGCGGCGGGCTGCCGTACTTCGTCTCCGGCTTCCTCGGTGGCGGCGCGCAGACCGCCAACTGCTCGTCGCCGACCGAGCAGATCAAGGTGGACCAGCCGCGCATCTACTACGGCGAGCAGTCCACGGAGTACGCGATCGTCGGTCAGACCGACAAGGACAAGAACGTCGAGTTCGACCGGCCGCAGCCCACGGACAGCAACGCCGAGCAGCGCTACACCTACGACGGGCAGGGCGGCGTGCCGATCGGCTCGTTCTTCCGCCGGCTGGTCTTCGCGATCAAGAACACCGAGAGCAACTTCCTGCTCTCGGACGCGGTCAACAACGAGTCGCGGCTCATGTACGTCCGCGACCCGCGCTCGCGCGTCGAGAAGGTCGCGCCGTTCCTGACCATCGACGGGGACCCGTACCCGGCCGTCGTCGACGGGCGGATCAAGTGGATCCTCGACGGGTACACGACCGCGGCGACGTACCCGTACGCCCAGCGGATCAACTTGCAGGAGGAGACGCAGGACGAGCTCACCAACCGGGGCACGTTCGCGCTCGCCCGTGACAACGTCAACTACATGCGCAACTCGGTCAAGGCGACCGTCGACGCGTACGACGGCACGGTCACGCTCTACGAGTTCGACGACCAGGACCCCGTGCTGAAGGCGTGGAACAAGGCGTTCGGCGGCGACCTGATCACCCCGAAGGCGCAGATCCCGGCGTCGCTGGAGGCGCACTTCCGCTACCCGGCGGACCTGTTCAAGGTGCAGCGCAACCTGCTGACCCGCTTCCACGTCACCGACCCCGCGGACTTCTTCACCGGCAACGACTTCTGGGCGGTGCCCAACACGCCGGACGGCTCCGAGCAGAAGAAGCAGCCACCGTTCTACCTCAACGTGCAGCTGCCGGGGCAGGACGCCACCCGGTTCCAGCTCACCTCGGCGGTCACCCCGAGCAACCGGGAGAACCTGGCGGCGATGATCTCGGGCTCGTACGTCGACGGCAAACCCCGGCTGGAGATCCTCGAACTGCCGGACGAGACCGCGATCCCGGGCCCGGCGCAGGTCCATCAACGGATGGCGAACAACAACACCGTGCGTCCGGAACTGAACCTGATGCAGACGAACAACCAGGCCCAGGTGCTGTACGGCAACCTCATCTCGCTGCCGGTCGGCCAGGGCATGCTCTACGTCGAACCGGTGTACGTGAAGAGCGGCCAGCAGGCCAACGCGGCCCCGCTGCTGCAGAAGGTCCTGATGTCGTACGGCGACGGCAACACGTACGTCGTGCTCGCCAACAACCTCCAGGACGGCCTGAAAGCGCTCGTGGCGCAGGGCAAGAATCAGCAGCCCCCGGCCTCCTCACAGAACACCAATCCGCCGTCCGGAACGCAGCCACCGGCCACCAGCAGCCAGCTGACCCAGGCGGCGGCGGACCTCGACAAGGCCATCGCGGACGTCAAGGCGGCCCAGCAGTCCGGCGACTTCGCCCGGTACGGCCAGGCGCTCCAGGCCCTCGACACGGCGATGACCAACTTCCAGAACGCGCAGAAGGCGGCCAACCCGGCGGTGGCGCCGTCGGCCGGACCTTCCGCGCCGTCGTCGACGCCGGCCTCGACGCCACCTTCAGCGGCGGCGCCTACGCCCAGTGGTGGGTGACGGTTTCTGGTTGTACGCGGCCCGCCGGGGGTTCTCCCGGCGGGCCGCTTCCGTTTCGGGGGTCGTGCTTCGGCGGGCGTGCGGGGGTTCCTTTGGTTCCGGGCTCTTGGGTTGGCGGGCGTGCCGCGGCGTTTTCGGTGGGCGCTTCCGTTTCGGGCTCTTCGGTTTGGGGGCGTGCCGGCGTTTCGGCGGGCGCTTCCTTCCGGGCTCTTGGGTTGGCGGCGTGTCGGTATCCGGCGGGGCGCCGGGAGGTGTGGGGAGCGTTACGGGGGGTCGTTTTGCAGGTGGCGGGGGCGCACGCTAGGGTTGAGCTACCGACGCGGGGTGGAGCAGCTCGGTAGCTCGCTGGGCTCATAACCCAGAGGTCGCAGGTTCAAATCCTGTCCCCGCTACGAAGTGCGAACGGCCGGTCCTCGGTTCTGAGGGCCGGCCTTCGTCGTACGCGCGCTGTGTCACCTGCGCGGCTACCTGTGCAACTGCCGGAGTCGGCTGTTGGTTGACGGCGTGGCCCGTGGGCGGCCGGCGGCACGGTGTGGCGCGACCGGTCCCGGCGCCGGCCCGCGGTGGTGGTCCGGCAAGGAGCCTGCGGGCAAGATGGCGTCCCTACGGATCTCGTCCAGGGTCGGCGGGGTGATGGCTTGGGTGCGTCGCGGGTGATCAGGCGCCGGCTTTCGGGTCGGGAGCCAGGGCCCGGCGCCGGGGCGCCTCGCGCTTTCGCCCCTCGCGCTTTCGCCCCTCGCGCGCGTTGCGCCCCGCGCGTTGCGCCCCGCGCCTCATCCGTCAGCGCTCCGCGCGTTGCGCCCCGCGCCTCATCCGTCAGCGCCCCGCGCTTCAGCCGTCAGCGCGCCGCAGAGTCGGCATCCTCGGCGTGCCCCGGTGCGGCCAGCATTCCGAGCAGGTGGATTGCGTCCGCGTCGCGGGTGTTCGGTTCCGCTCGGTAGACGATGAGCTGCTGACCTGATGTGCCTCGGACGTCGAAGGTGCGGTAGGCCAGCGTCAGTTGTCCCACCGCGCTGTGCCGGAACGTCTTCGTCTCCCTGGTCTTGCCGCGTACGTCGTGCCGGGCCCAAAGGCGGCGGAAGCCGGCGTCGGCGGCCGTCAGTTCGTCGATCAGCGCGCGGGTTT
This sequence comes from Actinoplanes sp. NPDC049316, assembly GCF_040677315.1. Lineage (NCBI taxonomy): Bacteria > Bacillati > Actinomycetota > Actinomycetes > Micromonosporales > Micromonosporaceae > Actinoplanes > Actinoplanes sp. NPDC049316. The sequence continues at coordinate 37,796 of NZ_JBFAQM010000023.1, forward strand.
GTCGTTGCTCGGCGTGGTAGCCCGCGGCCAGGCGCAGGGCCGCCACGCAGGCCTCCGCGGCGCGGTCCCAGGCGGCGAAGAAGGTGTGGGCCACCGGGTCCAGGAACGTCATGCGGGCCAAGTTGTCGGCCGTGGCGAAGTCGGAGTAGAGCGCGTCCGCGATCGGGTTGCGGGCCAGGAGGTCGAGCCGGCGGTTGATGACGACGGCCGGGAGGTGCGGCCATTCGGCGAGCAGCCGGCGCAGGTCGTCGTCGACGCGGTCGGTGAGCGGGGCGCGGTCGCCGGGCGGGACGTCGGCGAGGCGGAACAGGTGGTCGCGGGCTTCCGGACCGAGGTCGAGGGCGCGGGCGATGCCGTCCAGGACCGCGGTGGACGGGCTTCGCTCCCGGCCCTGTTCGAGCCGGGTGTAGTAGTCGGCGCTCAGCCCGGCGAGCACCGCCACCTCTTCCCGGCGCAGACCCGCGACCCGGCGCCGGCCGTGCGGGACGAGGCCCACGTCGTCCGGGGTCAGCCGGGCGCGGCGGGCGACGAGGAAGCTGCCGAGGTCGGTGACGGGCATGTGCCCAGGCTAAGCACCGTCATCGCGGGTAACCAGGGTGTGCCGCTCCCAGGAGAACCCCGCCCTGGTTACGGGTGGCCGCGGCGCCGACCGTGGGATTCGTGATTTCTTCGAGAATCGACAGCGCCGCCCTGGCTCGGGCGTCCGGGCCGCTGCTGTTCGTCAACGCGACGATCCACACGCTGGACCCGGCGATCGCCGATCTGGAGGGCGCCGACCTGTTGCTCGCCGGGGACAGGATCGCCGGCGTCGGGGTCGGGCTGCGCACTGCGGCCGGTGACGACGGCGCCACCGTGGTCGACTGCACCGGGCTGAGCGTCGTACCGATCGCGGGGCTCAGCACGCTGGCGCCGGGCAGCCCGGCCACCTTCGCCGTGATCGACGCCGACGGCCGGAACGCCTGGGAGTACGTCATCTGGCGCCCGGAGCACGCCGTGCTGGTGGTGGTCGACGGAAAGCCCCGCGGAACCGGGTCACCGACGACCGTCCCCGACCTCGCCCAGGTGCCTGCGGGCGGGCCGTACATCGGGATGTGGGTCGACGAGTCGGGCTTCCTGCACCAGGAGCTCGCCGCCGACGGCCGCTACGACGAGACCCGCGGCGGGCGCCCGCACGCGTACCAGGGTTCCTTCTGGATCGACGGCGACCGCATCGTCTACCTCGACGACCTGGGGTTCTGGGCGTACGGCGAATTTCTCGGCGGCGTGCTGCACCACGCCGGCTACGTGCTGCACCGCGTACCCGGGGAGCGGTCGTGAGCATGCTCTTCGCCGGCGGGGCCGTCGTCACGATGGACCCGGCCGTGGGTGACCTGCCGAGCGGTGACGTCCTGGTCGACGGCGAGCGGATCGCTGCCGTCGGAGCCGATCTGCGCGACCATCCGCTGGCCAGGGGCGCGGAGATCGTCGACACCGCGGGCAAGATCGTGAGCCCTGGCTTCGTCGACACGCACCGGCACGCCTGGGAGGCGCAGCTGCGGCGCAGCATTCCCGACGTGACGGACCTCGGTGCATACGTCGAACACACGCTCGCCCGCATCGCCCCCGTTTACCGGGAACACGACATGTACGTCGGCACCCGCCGCGCGGCCTTGTCGGCGCTGGATGCGGGCATCACCACGATGCTCGACTTCTCGCACAACTCGCGCAGCGCAGGGCACTCCGATGCCGCTATCCAGGCGCTGGCCGACACCGGCATCCGGGGCGTGCATGCCTCGATGGCCCCGCACTTCGGCGACTGGGACGGGCAGTGGCCACGGGATGTCGGGAGATTGCACGCGGCACATCGTTCGGGACTTGTCACGGTGCGGCTCGCGGCGCTGGCCACCGAGGACATCGCCGGACCGCTGATCGCGTACGGGCCGCAGCTCGCAGCGGTGGCCCGGGACCTGGGCGTCGGGGTCAGCATCGACGCGGTGTTCGGCGCGTCCTCGTCGGCGGCGATCCTGGACTGGGCGCGGGACGGGTTGCTGGGCCCGCACGTCACGCTCATTCACGCCACCGGATTGACCGCGGAGGCGTGGCGGGCCATCGGGGACACCGGCGCGACCATTTCGCTGGCGCCGACCTCCGACGCGCAGATCGGCCTGGGCAACGCGGTGCCGGCCGTGGACGAGGCGCTGGCCGCCGGCGTACGGCCAGGGCTCGGCATCGACGTGGAGGTGGCGCTGGCGAGCGACATGTTCACCCAGATGCGGGCGCTGCACACGATCCAGCGGATGCGAGCGGTCAACGGCGCGTACGGCAGCGGCGCCGTACCGAACCGCATCACCACCCGCGACGTGCTGGACTTCGCGACGCTGCAGGGTGCGCGGACCATCGGGTTGGACGCGGTCACCGGCTCCCTCACGCCGGGCAAGCAGGCGGACCTGCTGGTCGTGGACGCCGGCGAGGTGAACACCATGCCGCTCAACGACGCGGTGGGCACGCTGGTGCTCGGCGCCGATCCGCGCAACGTCGAGACGGTGCTGGTGGCGGGCGTGGTCCGCAAGTCCGGCGGCCGGCTGGTCGGCGTCGACGTGGCGGAGCTGCGCGAGCAGGTTCTCGCCTCCCGCGACGCGATCCTCGCCGCCGCGGCGGCCTCGTGACAGAGCCCGCGGTGGGCGGGTGACGGACCCCGCGGCGGCCTGGTGGTGGAGGCCGCGGTGGGCTGGGTGGTGGAAGCCCGCGGTGGGCTGGTGGAGGCCGCGGTGGGCTGGTGGTGGAGGCCGCGGTGGGCTGGTGGTGGAGGCCGCGGTGGGCTGGTGGTGGAGCCCGGAACCCGTGGCATGGCCACGACCGAACCCGAGCCGGGCGGCGGTGACCTCAGCGGGGCGCCGGTGGCCGCCGGATGGACCGTACGTTCGCGTCCACCGGCTGGCTTTCGGTCGCCACGCGCATGCCGTTGAGGTAGCCGTCCGTCTCCCGCTGCTCGCCGTACTCCGCGAGGCGTTCGCTGAGGATCTGCCATTCCCGTTCGCGGTCCGCTGCGAGTTCCGTGCGTACCTCGTTCAGCAGGTTCCTCATCTGCTCCGCATTCATCGTCTCAGGGTTTTCCGGGGAGATGCTGCTGAGGATCTGGTCGCGCGAGAAGGCGACGAGGACGGCGAGCCAGGCGAGGACGAACACGCCGGTCACCACGACGAGGACCGCGACGCCCTGGTAGTTCGGCGGTGGGCCCGGCACGACGCCCGGGATGCCCGGCGGGGGGCCGGGGCGTTCGGGGAAACCGACGATGAGGGTGAGGACCAGGGCGCCGGTGGCGGCGACCGCGACGGTGAGGCAGGAGACCAGGAGTTTGCTCATCCGGAGGTGCAGCCCGCTCACGGTGGGTCCGTGGCCGGCTTCGGCCCGCGCTGTCATGATGCCGAGCCTACGGATGTCGGGCGCGTGACGCGAATGACAGTCACGCCGTACGGCGGCGGCGGAGCACCTTCCGGTAGGGGTCGATCATCCGATCGAGGACCGTCTCGAGGGCCCGGCGGTCCTCCGCCGGGATCGGGGAGTCGTCGGCGAGCATGCGGGCCAGCTCGTGGACCAGCGGATGCGTCGCCGGCGGCTGCGGCGGTGGGCCACCCACCCGATCCGGGTACGCCGCCAGCACCAGCTCGTTGATGCTCCGGCCGAGCACGGGCGCGATCCGCTCGATGGACCGGATCGTGGGCCGCTGCTCCCCGCTGAGCCAGCGCAACACCACCGACGGATCCATGCCGACGGCGCGGGCGAAGTGGGTGGGCGTGGGGAAGCGGGCGGCCTGAATCGCTTCCTTGAGGTAGCCGCCGAAGCTCATCGGAACAGCATAAGCCGCATGCGACACCGCTCGGCGATTGGTTGAAGGGCAACGTACTGATAGCGTCGTTGGTTGGAAAGCCAACGGACCGGGCCGCCACCCGCCGCTGCACGCCCGAGAGAGAGGTCGTGTCTTCGTGGTGCAGGTAACGATCATCATGCTCGCCCTGGTGGGCTTGGCGGCGATGACCGCTCTGAGGCTGCTGCAGGCTCGTGCGCGGCGGTCGCAGCACGATACGCCACCTGCTGCGACGCGGCCCGACGGGCCGGCCGGCGCGATCGCCGCGACGCGACCGGCACCTCGTCCGCACCTGCCCGCGGTGGCGGCCGCGGCAGGTGCGGGTCCCGCCCCTGTCGTCCGCCCGGCTCCGGCTTGGACGCCCGCGCGACCCGACTCACCCGAACGGGTGAACGCGGCGGAGGCGCCGAGGACTCGGATCAGCCCGGCTGTCCGGCGGGCTGCCGCGAACAGTGGCGCCGGCAAATTCGGCGCCGCCCGGGGGATGAGCGTCGCCCGCCAGCGGTAGGTGGAACGCGGCGTGGGGCCGCCGGTGAGTCAGGCCGGTCGCCCGCGGACGCCAGGCCGCGAGAGCGCCGAATTGTGCGAGAGCGCTGGGCCGCGCAAAGACAGCCGGACCGCAGAGACGCCGAGCCGCGAGAGCCCCCGGCCGCGGAGCCCCCGGGCCGCGGAGATGCCGGGCCGCGAAAGCGCCGGGCCCCGCAGAGACTTCGGGCGGCGCAGAAAGGTCGCCGGGCCGCGCAGCGGCAGGCCGAGCGAGACGCCGGGTCATGCAGAAGACGACGGGTCCTGCGAAAGCGGGGAAGCGTTATTGGTAGGGGCGGAAAGGCGGAAGGCCGGTTCTCGAGTGGAGAACCGGCCTTCCGTGTTTCGTAGCGGGGACAGGATTTGAACCTGCGACCTCTGGGTTATGAGCCCAGCGAGCTACCGAGCTGCTCCACCCCGCGTCGGCCCGGCAACGTTAGCACGGCCGCCCGGACGGCCCGTTCGCCAGGTCCCATCGGAGGGCCGTGCCGAGTCTCGGAAGTGGTCGGACTGACGCCGGAGTCCGGTCGAGCGTCGCGCTGAGGCGGCCAGGGGGCCACACCGGGCCCAGGAGCTCCGGTGTGGCCGGGTGGTCGACAACCGGGCCCGGGAGGCCCGGTGTGGCCGGGTGGTCGACAGCGGGCCCGGCAGGTCAGCGCCTGGGTGATCAACCGCGCTCGAGGCGCAGCGACAACGAACGGACAACGCGGCTCCCGGCCGGGGGCGGGCCGGGAGCCGCGTCGGGTCCAGTGCGGTCAGCAGTACGTGACGCCGCTGCCCTTGCCCCACTTGCAGGAGTCGATGGACTTGCCGGAGGACGTGCGCAGGTACGCCGTGTCGCCGCCGTTGTTCCAGACGTAGCCGGTGCGGTACCAGTAGCGGTGCTTCGAGTCGGGCTTGCCGTTCGTGCCCTTGCCGGTGTGGACGTACATGTACTTGCCCGCGCCGAGGCGGTAGTCGCTGCTGAAGGTGTAGACGTGGCCCGCCTTGTCGCGGACCGTCCAGCCCTTGAGGTTGATGGTGGCCCGGGTCTTGTTGGTCAGGCGTACCCATTCATTGTTGAGGCTGGTGTTGCTGCCGGTGTCCCTGCCCGGGGAGTTGTATTGGATCTTGGAGAACTGGACGTCGCCGGCCTTGACGGACGGGGTGGACGGCTTCGGGGTCGGCTTCGGCGTGGTGGGCTTGGGGGCGGTCGGGGTCTCGCCGCCGCCGCTGCCCGTGCCGTTGCCGACGTTGATCGCGACCGTCTCGGTCTGGCCCTTGAGGAGGTTGTTCTCGGTGTCGGCGTCGATCACGGCGCGGTAGTACTTGGTGCCGCTGCCCTGGCCGGTGAGCGTGGCGCCGTAGATGGCGGCCGGGTCCGAGGTGTAGCCGCTCGCGACGTCGGTCCAGACGCCGCTCGCGCCGCGCTGGATGTGGACGCGCAGGTGCGGCTGGGCCGGGTTGGCCGAGACGTTGACGTTCACGGTGCCGTTCTGCGCGGTCAGCGTCATCGACGGCACGATGCCCATGGCGACCGAGATGCGGCGGGACTCGACGCCGTTGACCTTCACGTAGAAGCGGAAGCCGGAGTCGAGGAGCCGGTTGATCGACCAGGTGCCGGAGCCGCTGGCCTTCGTGGTGACGTAGCCGCCGTTCGCGTAGTCGGGCGACGGGTAGAAGTCGTTGAAGATGTACGCCGACTCGTACAGTTCGACGGTGGCGCCGGCGGTGGCCGTGCCGGTGAGGGTGATCGTTCCGTAGCCCTGACGGCTCGCCGGCGCCGAGATCGTGGGCGCGTCGGCGGCCGCCGCGGGGGCGGCAAGGCCGAGGGCGGCGGCGCAGCCCAGAGCGGCGAACAGGGCCGTCTTGCGTGCACGCATCAGCAGGTTCTCCTTGAGCGGTCGGGTGCGGTCACCGAAGCGTAGTGAGAATGACTGTGCGTAGTCACCCGTACGGACGGTCCTGGTTATTGGCTGGTCGGACGAGCGTGACGGCAACTGAGAGTTACTTTCGGTCACTGCAGCCGGTCGCGGCAGGTAAGGGGTGAATCGGGCTAAGGTGGTGCGGGTCCCAGGGGAGGAGTGCGATGACAGAGCTCGTGTTGCGCGCGGACTGCAGCCGGTGCGCGGGTCTGTGCTGCGTCGCGCCGGCGTTCGCCAAGTCGTCGGATTTCGCCATCGACAAGCCGGCCGGGCGCGCCTGCCCCAACCTCGGTGACGACTTCCGCTGCGGCATTCACGACCGGTTGCCGGAGAAGGGTTTCCCCGGCTGCGTCGTCTTCGACTGCTTCGGCGCCGGGCAGCACGTCACCCAGGTGACGTTCGGCGGCGGCGACTGGCGGCGTACGCCCGGCATCGCCGGCCCGATGTTCGCGGTCCTGCCGGTCATGCGGCAGCTGCACGAGCTTCTCTGGTACGTCACGCAGGCGCTGGAACTGCCCGCTGCGCGCCGGGTGCACCCGCGGCTGCGGGCGGCGTTGGCGGAGACGGTCGAGCTCACCAGGGGTACGCCGGAAGAACTGCTCGCGCTGGACGTGGACGCGCGGCGGGCGAAGGTGAACCCGCTGCTGCAGAAGGCCAGCGAGCTCGCCCGGGCCCAGGCCGGCGGCCGGCGGCCGGATCATCGGGGCGCCAACCTGATCGGCCGCCGGATGCGCGGCGCCGCGTTGCGGGGTGCGAGCCTGCGGGGTGCGCTGCTGATCGGCGCGGACCTGCGCGACGCCGACCTGCGCCTAGCCGACTTCACCGGCGCCGACCTGCGCGGCACGGACCTGCGCGGAGCCGATCTGACCGGGGCCCTGTTCCTCACGCAGTCGCAGCTGACGGCCGCGGTGACCGACGAGACGACGCGGTTGCCTCAGCCCGCGGTGTCCTCGAGCCGGTAGTAGCGGTCGGTGTCGGGCCACAGCGGCGACGGGCTCGGCGCCGCGGAGGCCTGCCGCCGCCGACGGATCAGCCACCAGGCCGCCGTCGCGCCGGCGACCACGACGACGGCGGCCGAGGCCAGGGCCGCCCATAGCCACCAGGCGGGACCACTCTTCACCGGGGTGAGCGCCTGGGCCGGCGCCGGCTCCGCAATGGTCACGGTGGGCAGCGGCCCGGTCTGGACGCCCACCCCCTCCGCGTCCGCCGGGAGCTGGAGGATCCACCCGGGCAGGATCGCTTCCGGCTTGGTCAGCCGCAGGCCGTCGGGTTGGAGCCGGCCCCGGTTGAGGGCGAAGATCTCGTCGTTGCGGTCGCCGGAGCCGAGGAAGCGCTGGGCGATCTCGAACAGGAACTCCGGCTCGCCGTTGAACTGGTTGCGCACCACGTAGTACTTCACGGACGCGGCGGCCGGTTCCGCCGAGGGCGAGGGCGCGGCATGAGCCGCCGCAGCCGCCGGGACGGCGGCGGCCGGGACCCCGGCCGCCGCGAGGGCGGTGAGCAGCAGGGCGGGGAGCAGGCGGCGAAGCATCGACCGTCCTTGATGGGAGGTGGCTGATGAGGCGAGCGTACGGTCGCCCCGGCCGCGCCGGCCTGCTTTCTTCCCGGACGCACCAGCGAAACGCGCCCGTGCGCACCAACCCCTAGGATGGAGCCCGTCGATCGGCCGAGACCTGGAGCGTGCCGTCATGCAGGTGCCGGGGCTCGTCTGGACGTTGACCGTGGCCGGGATCGTCGGCCTGGTCCTCTTCGACTTCTACTTCCACGTCCGCCGCGCGCACATCCCGTCGCTGCGCGAGGCCACGGTCTGGTCATCGGTGTACGTCGGCATCGCCGTCGTCTTCGGGCTCGGCGTCCTGCTGTTCGGCGGCCGAGACATGGGCGCCGAGTACTTCGCCGGCTGGGTGACGGAGAAGGCGCTGTCGGTCGACAACCTTTTCGTCTTCCTCATCCTGCTGGGCAGCTTCAAGGTGCCGCGCGCCGACCAGCAGAAGGTGCTGCTCTTCGGCATCGTCGTCTCGCTGGTCGCCCGTACCGGTTTCATCTTCCTCGGCGCGGCGCTGATCAACTCGTTCGCCTGGGTCTTCTACCTGTTCGGGCTGGTCCTGCTGATCACGGCCGGCAACCTGCTGCGCCCGGATCAGAGCGAGGGACGCTCGGCCGACAACGTCGTCATCCGGCTGGCGAGGCGGTTCCTGCGGACGTCCGACGAGTACGACGGTGACAAGCTCTTCACCGTGCGCGACGGCCGCCGCGTCATGACGCCGATGCTGCTCGTCATGGTGGCCCTCGGCGGCACCGACATCCTGTTCGCGCTCGACTCCATCCCGGCGATCTTCGGCCTCACCCAGAGCGTGTACCTGGTCTTCACGGCGACGGCGTTCTCCCTGCTGGGGCTGCGGCAGCTCTACTTCCTGCTGGACGGGCTGCTCGACCGGCTCATCTACCTGTCGTACGGGCTCGCGGCGATCCTGGCCTTCATCGGCGTGAAGCTGGTCCTGCACGCGCTGCACGAGAACAACGTGCCGTTCATCAACGATGGCGAGCCCGTCGAAGTGGTGGAGATCAGCACGGTGGTATCGCTGGGCGTGATCATCGGGGTCCTGGTCGTCACCGTCATCGTGTCGCTGCTGAGCCCGAAGGGCCGGGCACAGACGTACGTGGCCGCGGCGCGCCGGCATGCCCTCGAGTATCTCGACATCGAGACGGATCCGGCGTACTGCGACGAGATCTTCCACAAGCTCGCGGTCGAGGAGGAGCACATCAGAGGGCTGCCGGAGAAGTACCGGGCCCGGATCCGTCAGGAGCAGGACCTGATGAACCTGCTCCAGCGCACGCACCGGCTGCACGAGGAGCGGGTGGCGGCCGGGGTCTGCTTCGTGCCCGCGACCGTGGGCACCGCCTAGCGGCGCGGGCCCTGGGTGGTGCCGGGCTCGCGCTCCGGGCGGCGCACGGTCGCCTTGCCCTTCGCGGAGTTCGCCGTGAATCGGGCGCTTGCGCGGCGGACGCGTTCCGCGCGCGCCGACAGGTCCCGTGTGGGCTGGTCCGAGCGGTCCACCTCCTCGGCGCCGGACACGAGGTTGGCCACGCGGGCGGCCAGCTCGGCGGCACGTGTCGCCAGGTCGGGGTAGGCCTGGTGGGCGGCCTCCTCGGCCGCGGCGGCCTGCTGGGCTCGGGCCTCATCCGCGGCCAGGCCGGGCCGGCGACCCGGCAGGCGCACCGTCCCGGCGGAGTCGGCCGCATGCCGCGCGGCCGGCTCGGAAACGGCGGCCGGCGGCGGGAAAGCGGCCGGCTCGGAAACGGCGGCCGGCGGCGGGAAAGCGGCCCGTTCGGAAACGGCGGCCGGCGGCGGGAAAGCGGCCGGCTCGGGAACGGCGGCCGGCGACCACCCAGCCGGCGACGGCGCGGTGGTCGCGGCAGGCCGGTCGGCGGCGGCGATGTCGGAGGCCGGGGTGAGGCCCGCGGCCAGTGCCGGGTCCACGTACAGGTCGGCGACCTGGTCGGGCTCGGCGGGCGTTGCCGGGCGGGGCACCGGGAGCGCGCCGAGCAGCGAGACCGTCTGGCCGTCGCCGCCGTGCAGGCTGGTGAATTCCGGGCCGATCAGCAGGCGCGACAGCATCCGGGCCTGCGGGATGGACAGGCCGAGCTTCTCCGCGTTGTCGACGCGGAAGCGGGCGATCGCGTGCCGGATGACGTTCGCGAGGCGGTCGGCTTCGCGGACCTCGGTCACGTCGCCGCCGGCGAAGACCAGGGCGGGGAAGGAGCCGTCCGCGCCGCCGCAGACGAGCTGGACCTGGGTGGCCACCGCGGGGCGGCCGGGGGTGCGGGAGCCGGGCTGCACGCGCAGGTGCTGCGGGTAGAGCCAGCGCAGCTCGCCGGAGGTGATCTCGAGGTCGTCGGGGGAGTCGGAGGAGGTGTGGGCGTACTCGATGCGGCGGTCGGTGACGAGGACCTCGGTCGACTCCGGAAGCGTCCATCGGGGGAGCGAGGCCGCTTCGTCGAAGGCGTACTCCGCGACGGCGCAGCGTCCGCGCCAGAGCTCACGCTCGCCGCCCTGCAGGGGCCCGAAGATGTCGGGCGCGGGGTGTGCGGCCGCGGGCTGGTGGGCCGGGAAGGTCGGTTCCAGCATGCCCTCGATTAGATCGAGACCCGGGCGGCCCGACAAGTCGTGGAACTGTCAAATTGCCGCATGCCTCAACGACGGCCTGCGCGTGCTGAATCGGTTGAACTATCGGCTCACGCGAGCCGTACTCGGATTCAGGGCCGTGCGCCGAACAACCCCTCCGGCGGGGGCGGGGACGCCACGGCGTCGGCGTCCGTGGCCGGTCGGCGGCCGCCGGTGAATCGATCCAGGTCGGTCTCCACCCGTCCCGGGAACCAGTCGCCGGCCGTGCGCCGGCTCAGCTCGGCGACCGGGGGCGGGGTCCGCCCGGCGAGCACGACCAGGTTGCCGAAGCGGCGGCCGCGCAGGACGGCGGCGTCGGCGACGAGGCAGGCCTGCGGCAGCGCGGACCGGATCGTCGCGACCTGGGTCCGTGCGTACGCCAGCGGCGGCCCGTCCGCGACGTTCGCGATCAGCCACCCGGCCGGGGCGAGCACCCGCGCCACCTCCCGCGCGAACTCGGCGGACGCCAGGTGGGCCGGGGTGCGCGCGCCCGCGAACACGTCGACGATCACGATGTCGTACCCGGCGTCGCGCATGCCCGTGACGGCCTCGCGCGCGTCGCCGACGCGTACCCGGATCTTGGCTTTGGGGTCCCACGGCAGCGCGGCGCGCACCAGCTCGACCAGCGGGCCGTCGATCTCGACCACCCGCTGCGGCGAGCCAGGCCGGGTCGCCGCGAGGTAGCGGGGCAGCGTCAGCGCGCCGCCGCCGAGGTGCAGCACCCGCAGCGGCGCGCCCGGCGGCGCGATCAGGTCGATCGCCGCGGCCATCCGGCGGATGTACTCGAACTCGAGGTGCGTGGGGTCGGTCAGGTCGACGTGCGACTGCGGGGCGCCGTCGAGCAGCAGCGTCCAGCCGTCCGGGCGGTCGGGGTCGGGCGCGAGCTCGGCGACCCCCGAGCCGACCGTCTCGACCCGCCGCTCACCCCGCCTGCGCTGCGCCACGGCTGCACAGTATGCCGGTTGCGGTTGGGGAGCACGGCTGCCGGAATGCGACGGACGCGGCTCGAGTGGCCGACGACGGTGGATGTGACGGCTACGGACTTCCTGCCCGCTGACCCGTTGCTGCATCTGCTGCGCCGCGCCACGTACGGTCCGACCCCGGCCTCGACCGCCGAGATCCGCCGCCTCGGGGCGGGCGCGTGGCTGGAGCGGCAGCTCAAGCCCGCCTCGATCGCCGACCCCGTCGCCGACGACCTGGTCGCGCGTCTGCCGCTGAGCCGGCTCAGCGTCGGCAGCGTGCGCTCGAAGGTCCGCGCCGGCGCGTTCAAGATGTACGGCTGGGAGCCCATGTTCGAGCTGGGCTACGCCGCCGTGGCCCGCGCGGTGTGGAGCGAGCGGCAGCTCCTCGAGGTGATGGTCGACTTCTGGTCGAACCACCTCAACGTGGCGAACCCCTCCGGCGACGTGTGGGACAGCCGCCCCGACTACGACCGCAGCGTGATCCGGCCGTACGCGCTGGGCCGCTTCGCCGACATGCTGAAGGCGAGCGCGAGGCACCCGGCGATGCTGACGTACCTGGACAATCGCTTCTCCACCCGCGCCGCGCCGAACGAGAACTACGGCCGTGAGCTGCTGGAGCTGCACACGGTCGGGCTCGGCTACACCGAGGCGGACGTCAAGGGCGCCGCCCGGCTGTTCACCGGCATGACGGTCAGCTGGGACACCGGCCGCTACCGGTACGACGCCGGCCGGCACGCCACCGGTGCGGTGAAGGTGATGGGTTTCCGCCACGCGAACACGACCGCGTCCGGGGGCCAGTCCGCCGCGATGGCCCTGCTCGAACATCTCGCGCTGCACCCGGCGACGGCGAAGCGGATCGCCAGGAAGCTGTGCGTACGCTTCGTGGCCGACGAGCCGCCCGCCACGCTGGTGACCAGGCTCGCCAAGGTCTACCTCGACAACCGCACCGCGATCGCCCCGGTGCTGCGCGCGCTGTTCACCTCGCCGGAGTTCGCCGCGTCGGTGGGTGCGAAGACGCGGACCCCGTACGAGGACATCGTCGCCACGGTCCGCACCCTCGGGTACGCGCCGGAGAAGTCCGGCACGAAGGCGCTGCAGGCGCTGTACTGGATCACCGAGGCGGCCGGGCAGGCGCCGATGGCGTGGACCCCGCCGAACGGCTACCCGGACGTGGCGAGCGCCTGGGCCTCGCCGTCGGGCCAGGTCACCCGCTGGAACGCGCACCTGAACATCACCGCGGGATGGTGGCCGAACACGCTGCAACGGCCGGAGTCCATCGTGAAGGCCTTCGCCGGCGACACCCTGCCGGCCACGTACGGCGCCCTCGTCGACGCCGTCGCCACCCGCCTGCTGGGGCGCACGCCGGCCGCCGAGCACACCACCGCGCTCGCCGCCTTCTACGGCAAGAAGCCCGCCAGTCCGCTCAAGGCGAGCGACGCCGCGGCGGGGTGGGCGTTCCCGTACCTGCCCGCGCTGCTGCTCAACTCTCCCTACTTCGCGCTGAGGTGACCGTGACGACGACGACCGAGAACTGCGGCTGCCCGGTCAGCCGGCGCAAGCTCCTGGCGGCGGGCGCGGCCGGGGTCTTCGCGGGCCTCGCCGGTGAGCAGCTCAGCACCCAGCTGGCGTTCGCGTCCCCGGCGTACGCGGGAGATGTCTTCGTCCTGCTCTCGCTGCGCGGCGGCTTCGACGGGCTGTCCGCGGTCGTGCCGGCCGGGGACGCCGCGTACTACGCCGCCCGGCCCGGGATCGCGGTGCCGAAGCGGCAGCTCATCGGCGGTGACGCGTACTTCGGGCTGAACCCCGCGCTGGCGCCGCTGCTGCCGTACTGGAAGGCCGGAACGCTGGGCGCGGTGCAGGCCGTGGGGCAGCCCGCGCCGAACCGCTCGCACTTCTCCGCGATGGAGGAGCTGGAGCGGGCGGCGCCGGGCACGTCGATCCGTACGGGCTGGCTGGACCGCATGATGGGCGGGCTCGGCGCGGCCGGCGCGTTCGACGCCGTGTCGATGGGCAGCTCGATGCCGGCCCGGGTGCTCGCCGGTCCGGCCCCCGACCTGGGGCTGCACGCCGTCGACTCGTTCGTGCTCAACGGCGAGGACAAGAACCGCCCGATGGCGGCCACCATGGCGGCCCTGTACGCCGGGGCCCCGCCGGCCCTCGCCGCCACCACGGCGATGACCACGTCCGCGCTGGCCACCACGGCGAAGCTGAAGGCCGCCGGGTACACCCCCGCGAACGGCGCCGCGTACCCGGACACCGAGCTCGGCAAGGCGCTGAAGGACGTGGCCCGGCTGATCAAGGCGGACGTGGGCCTGACGAGCGCATGCGTCGACTCCGGCGACTGGGACATGCACGAGAACCTCGGCACCGCCGTGCCCGGCAAGCGCATGTACGACCACCTCAACGCCCTCGCCTCGGCGCTCGCCGCGTTCGCCCGCGACCTCGGCCCCGCCGGCCTGGGCCGGGTCACGCTGGTCACGATCAGTGAGTTCGGCCGCCGGGTCGCGCAGAACGGCTCCGGCGGCCTGGACCACGGCTACGGCAACGCCATGCTCGTGCTCGGCGGTGGCGTCCGCGGCGGCAAGGTGCACGGCAAGTGGCCGGGCCTCGCCGCGAACCGGCTGGTCGACGGCGACCTGGCCGTGACCACCGACTACCGGGCGGTGATCGGTGAGATCCTGCGCGGGCGCTGCGGTGTCACGGACGTGTCGAAGGTGTTCCCGGGAGTGCGGCCGTCCACGCTGGGGCTGGTGAAGACGCGGTAGGAGCGGTGCGCCGCACGGCGAAGCGCGCGTACGTGAAGCCGTCGTCGCGGTGGATCGACAGCGAGTCGCACAACTGCTGGATGAGCCACAATCCCATGCCGCCGACGGTCGTCGGGTCGGGCAGCAGATAGCCGGCCAGCGGCTGCGGTGAGCCGGGGCCGTCGTCGACGATCTCGCCGACCACCGCGTCGGACAACACCCAGATGCGCAGCTCCCGGCGTTCGCCGCCGTGCCGGATCCCGTTGGTGGCCAGCTCGCTGACCGCGAGGGCCAGCAGCTCCGCGCGGTCGGCCGGGAGCCAGCCCTCGTCCGCCGCGCGCCGGCGGACCGCGGCGCGCAGCTCCGCCACCGTCTCGGCGATGGGCAGAGCGACGAGCGGGTCGCCCGAGACCGGCCAGGGCGGTTCGCGCGTGAGAGTGAGGACCTGCTCGGGGGATTCGTACCCGGCGCTGTCGCGCCAGTCGCCGTCGTGCAGGCGGGGGTGGGTGCGTCCGGCGGCGGCCAGGACGGCCGTCGGCAGGTGGGAGCGATCGTACGGGCACAGCAGATGACCGTGGAGCTCGGCGAGGCTCCGGTTGAGTGCCGCCTCGAACCGTACCCACGAGTCGGGCCGGTCGGCGTACGGGATCTCCCCGATGAGCCGCGTGTACGGCCGGCCGTCCTCGGCCGCGGACCGCAGGATGCTCGCCCAGCCCGCGATCGTGCGTACGGGGCGCACGTACCACTCGTCGGCGGGCAGGAAGCGGACGGCCTTGGCGTCGTCCGCCAGGGTGTCGCGCAGGAGGCCGAGCCGGCTCGGGGGAGCGGCCACCGCGACCGCCTCGCCGCGCTCCAGACCGTCCCGGACGAATCCGGACAAAGTAGAGGCGTAGGTGGCGTCGCCGTCATAGAGGAACGCGGAGTGGGTGAAAACCACCTGGTCACCTCCGAGCACCGCTGATCGACCACGGTAACACTGCCGGGATCCCGGCCGGGCAGCCGATGGCCGCCGGAGCACCGCTGCGGGTGAAAGCCGGGGCTCGGAAACGTGAAACGCGCCTGCGGCTCCGGCGCCGCGGTCCACACTGGGCGCGATCGACGAATGCGGAGGTGAGTGGTGTCGGGTACGGGCAGCGCACTGGCCGAGATCATCGGCGACGGGCCGGGGCGGGCGTCCGGGCCGCCGGCCACCGCCGACATGACGGCGATCCTCGCGGCCGCCCAGCACCGGTCCGGCCCGCCGCTGAAGATCCGGCGGCAGGAGTCGGACGAGGGCCCGGCCTACTGGCGCTGGGACTGCGGAAACTGCGGTGAGTACGGCGGCGGCCGGCACCACTCGGACGCCATGAGCCGCGCGATGCGGCACTGCGCGGAGCACCCGGAACACCGCTCGTCGCTGCTCCCGCCGGCGCGCTGCCGGGAACGGGACCACCGGCTGGCCGTGCACCCGATGCTGTTCGCCCTCGACGACGACCCGGGGCCCCCGCCGCTCGCCGTCTGAGCGGACGGGCGAGCCGTCCTGAGGCGAGCCGGCGGGGCCGGGTCACGCGGTCACTGCTGGGTGTCGCCCTGACCGGTACGCGCCTGCGCCTGGTCGACGCCCTTGTCGATCTGGTCCGAGTACTTGTTGCCGGTGCGCTGGTCGACCTGGTCACCGGCCTTGTCGATGCCCTGGTCGACCTGCTCGTCGTGCTTGTCGGCGAAGTCCTTGGCCTTGTCCAGGAAGCTCATGGCGTCGTCCTCTCCTCGGTGTTCGCCATTGAGCTTCCCGGGCAGGGGCGGGGGAAACCTCAGGGCCGGGTGTCGCCGTCGCCCGTACGCTTCTGCGCCTCGTCCACGCCGCGGTCGATCTGCGAGGTGTACTTGTGCCCGGTGCGCTTGTCGACCTCGTCGCCGAGCTTCTCCAGCACCTGGTCGACCTGCTCGTCGTGCTTGTCGGCGAACTCCTTGGCCTTGTCCAGGAAACTCATCGGGATCTCCTCGCGCTCAGCACCTCGGCCACCCGCGCCACCCGCGGGTCCTCCCCGATATTCTCCAACGCCGTGCGCAGCGGCATCCGCCAGTTGGGGTACTCGTCCGTGGTGCCGGGCAGGTTGGGCTGGTCGAGCTCGCCCAGCACGTCATAGAGCGAGGCCGTGACGAAGCGGGACGGCGTACGGGCCAGGAACTCGTGCATCGCGACGACGATCTCCTCGGGCGTGCTCTCCGCCGTGATCAGCCCCTCCTCGGTGAGGCGGGCCAGCAGCTGCGCACGATCCTTGTCCGCATTCGCGCGTTCCTGCTCGACCGGGCCGGCGAGCTGGCCGAGCTCGGCGCGGACCTTCACCTGCTCGCCGGCGAGGAAGCCCGCCGCGGTCGGCAGGTCGTGAGTGGAGATCGTCGCCAGCGCGTTGCGCTTGTACCGCGCCGCGGGCAGGTAGCCCTCGTCCGGGTCGTCCTCGTAGTCGCGGGTGAACCACAGCACCGCCGAGCCGAGCATGTTCATGTCCTCGAGCGTCTCGGTGACCACCGGGAGCACGGTGCCGAGGTCCTCGCCGACCACCACCGCGCCGGCCCGTCCGGCCTCCAGCGCGAGGATGCCGAGCATCGCGTCGGGGTCGTAGTGCACGTACGTGCCCTCGGCGGGTCCCATGCCCGGCGGCACCCACCAGAGCCGCCACAGCCCGGCCACGTGGTCCACGCGCAGGCCGCCCGCGTGCCGGAAGATGCGCCGCAGCATGTCGCGGTACGCCGCGTACCCGGTGGCGATGAGCTGGTCGGGCCGCCACGCCGCGAGCCCCCAGTCCTGTCCGAGCTGGTTGAACGCGTCCGGTGGCGCGCCCGCGTGCACGCCGGCGGCCAGCACGTCCTGCAGCAGCCAGCCGTCCGCGCCGCTCGGGTCGATGCCGACGGCGAGGTCGTGCACGATGCCGACGGGCATGCCGTGCGCCCGGGCCGCCTCGTTGGCGGCGTCGAGCTGGGCGTTGAGCAGGTCCTGCAGCCAGACGTGGAAGGCGACCCGCTCGCTCTTGCGGGCCTCCTGAGCCTGCGGCGTGTCGGGCCGGCGCAGCTCCTCGGGCCAGTCGTGCCAGTTGGGGCCGTGCTCCTCGGCCAGCGCGCAGAAGGTGGCGAAGTCCGTCAGGCCCGGGTCGGCGTCCACGTCGATCTCGCCGGCCAGCGGCCAGAGCAGCTCCAGGGCCGCCCGCTTGGCCTCCCACACCGCGCTGTAGTCGATCAGACCGTCCGCGGTGGGACCCGGCCGCAACGCGTCGACCCGCGCCTGGAGCTCCGCGCCGGCCCGCCGGTACGCGTCGGTGTCGGCCACCCGCAGGTACAGCGGGTTGGCGAAGCGCCGGCTCGACGGCGAGTACGGCGACGTCTGCACGGGCGTGGTGGGCGTGATGGCGTGCAGCGGGTTCAGCAGGATCAGGTCGGCGCCGTGGCTGTGCTCGACCAACGTCCGCAGGTCGCCGAGGTCGCCCATGCCCCAGGAGGCGGCGGAGTGCAGCGCGTACAGCTGGATCATCCAGCCCCAGGCCTCGGGCGGCTCGGGCAGGCGCCGGGGCACGACGACCAGCGTGACCTCCTGGTCGCCCACGCTCAGCCGGTGCCAGCCCAGCGGCAGGTCCGCGGTGATCCCGGTGACCTCGAGCGTGGTGCCGTCCTCCTGGACGACGCGGCCGGGTCCGGGCAGCGGCCGGGTCTCCCCCTGCCGCACCACGATCGTGCCGGGCAGCCGCTGCTGCTCCTCGGCGGCCCGGATGGCGGCGAGCTCGCGCTTGATCGACGCCGGGGAGGACGCGTCGACGCCGAGCAGGGCGAGCACCCCGATCACCGACTCGGACGAGACGTCCCTGCGCTCGCGGTGCCAGTCCTCGTACCAGGTCGCGACCCCGTGCGCCTCGGCCAGCGCGGTCAGCTCAGCGTCCAACTTCGCCCCCTATCTGAAGTTCCTGCTGCATACCCTGCCCTGTCCCGGCTATGCCGGGGTACCCACCCGGCCGGTCTTGCGGAGATCCGCCAGACTGGGTGCCATGTCTTCTGCAGCGAAGTGGTGGGCCCGGTTGAGCGCGGCAGTGACGGGCGTGGCCCTGACGCTCGTGGTGCCCGTGCACGCCTGGGCCGCGAGCAAGGGCGTCGACGGGGTCGTCGTCGAGGCGGCGAAGTACCGCCGCCGGCGCAGCGGCTTCGGCTTCTTCCCGATCTTCGGCGGGCTGTGCTGCCTGCTCGTGGTCGGCGGCATCATCCTGGCGATCGTCTTGATTTCACGGAACCGCAAACGCCGCTGAGGGGCCGCCCCTACCGTCGAGGGGTGAGATTGCGGGCAAGCGTCGTCGCGCTGGGCGTGGGGATCGCCGCTGTCTGCACCGTGCCGCTGGTCGTCTCGATGACCGCGGACGCTTCCACCGACGTGCTGCTCTCCCGGACGCATCCGGTGCTGGCCTCCAGCGCCAAGGACGCCAGGCGTACGGGGGCGAAGGCCGTCGACGGCGACGTCACGACCCGCTGGACCAGCTCGACCGCGGCCGGCACCCAGTGGCTGCGCCTCGACCTGGGCCGTACGCAGGCGGTCACCCGCGTACGGCTGAACTGGGACAGGGCGTACGCGCGGGCGTACCGTCTGCAGCTCTCCGCGAACGGCGCCACCTGGACCGACATCTACCGCACGCGAGCCGGCAACGGCGGCGCCGACGATGTCAAACGCCTGCGCGGCTCGGGGCGCTACCTGCGTCTGCTGGCCACGCAGCGCGCCTGGGCCTCGGGATATTCGTTGTTCGAGATGCAGGTCTACGGTCCCGGCCCGGCCAGCCGGGTGGCGCCGACGACGGCCCCGCCCACGGTGCCTCCGGCGGCCAAGGGCCTCGCCGACCCGGCCAAGAAGGAGCTCGCGTTCGAGCTCGTCTCCAGCGCGGAGAACTCCACGCTGAACTGGCGGGGCCAGTTCGGCTACATCGAGGACATCAAGGACGGGCGCGGCTACACCGGCGGCATCATCGGCTTCTGCTCCGGCACCTCGGACATGCTCGCCGTGGTCACCGAGTACACCCGGCGCTCCCCGCAGAACAGGCTCGCGAAGTACCTGCCCGCCCTGCGGGCCGTCGACGGCTCCGCCTCGCACGCGGGCCTCGACCCCGGCTTCCCGGCCGCGTGGAAGGCGGCCGCGGCCGACCCCGTCTTCCAGAAGACGCAGGAGGACGCGCGGGACAGTATGTACTTCGACCCGTCGGTCACCCTCGCCACCTCGGACGGCCTGCGTGCGCTCGGGCAGTTCGCGTACTACGACGCCGCGGTCATGCACGGTATGTCGGGGCTGCGCAGCATCCGCTCGGCGGCCTTGCGGGTCGCGAAGACCCCGAAGCAGGGCGGCGACGAGACGGTCTGGCTGAGCGCGTTCCTGGACGCCCGGGTCGCGGAGATGCGTACGGAGGAAGCGCACAGCGACGTCAGCCGGGTGGAGACGGCCCAGCGGGTCTTCCTGCGCGCCGGCAACCTCGACCTGAACGCCCCGCTCACCTGGCACGTGTACGGCGACCGCTTCGCGGTGGCGTGACACGAGCGGCCGGCGGCCCTTGCGGGGCCACCGGCCGCTGAGGGCCCGGTCGGTCAGGCCTTCGTCCACTTCTGGTTGCTGGTGCCGCCGCAGTCCCAGAGCTGGAGCTGCGCGCCGTTGGCGCTGTTCCAGTCCTTGATGTCGACGCACTTGTTGGCGGAGACGTTCACCAGGTCGCTGGCCGCCGAGAGGGTGAACCGCTGCACCGGGTTGCCGTTGCAGGTGACGAGCTGGATCGGGGTGCCGTTGGTCAGCGCGCCGCCGGCCGGGTCCATGCACTTGCCCATCGCCTGCAGCGTGCCGTTGCTCTGCGGGGCCCACTTCTGGGCGTTGCTGCCGTTGCAGTCGTACATCTGCAGCCGGGCGCCGTCGACCGGGTTGGCCCCCGGGATGTCGATGCAGCGGCCGCTGAAGTTCGACTTGAGCATGGTGGCGCCGGTGGCCGGCGGGGGCGTGCCGCCGTCGTTGTTCCAGGCCGACACGCGTACGTAGTCGACGAGCATGGTCTGCGGGAACTGGGTGGTGCCGTCCGGGTAGCCCGGCCAGTAGCCGCCGACCGCCACGTTCAAAATCATGAAGAAGTTGTGGTCGAACACCCACTGGTCGCCGCCGAGGTTGGACGGCGTGACCCGGAAGTATTCCGAGCCGTCCAGGTACCAGACGATGAGGTTGGGCGACCAGTCCACCCGGTAGTTGTGGAAGCCGTCGGCCAGCGCGGAGCCGAGGGTGCGGTTGCCGCCGATGCCCTCCGCGCCCGAGTAGCCGGGGCCGTGCACGGTGCCGTACACGGTGTTCGGGGCCTTGCCGACGTTCTCCATGATGTCGATCTCGCCGGTGTTGGGCCAGCTGTTGCCGCCCAGCATCCAGAACGCCGGCCAGATGCCCTGACCTCGCGGGATCTTGATGCTGGCCTCGAAGCGGCCGTACGTCTGCGAGAACTTGTCCGCCGTCAGGATGCGGCCGGACGTGTACTGGCACGTGCCGTAGTGGCACTGGTAGCCGGCCGGGTTCTCCTTGCGCGCGGTGATCGCGAGGTGGCCCTGCCCGTCCATCGAGACGTTGCTGGTCGAATTGGTGTAATACTGCCGCTCGTCGTTGCCCCAGCCGCTGCCGCCGATGTCGAACTTCCACTTGGCGGGGTCCACCGACGAGCCGGCGGGGCCGTTGAACTCGTCGGACCAGGTGATACCGCCGATGGCGGCATCAGCCGTGTCGTTGCGGGAGGCGGCGAGGAGGCCGCCCGAGACGGTGACAGCGACTACCGCCGCCGCCAGAAGAGCTCTTGCTGCGCGCATGGGGATGTGCCTCCGGGGGAAGAGGTTTGTAACACTCTTAGCAGTCTTTACAAATCGACTGCTGCCAGTCAAGGGAGATCAGTTCCGGAACTCCCGATAACCGGTTTTTCCCCGGAGGTTTCCCCTCAGAGCTTCTTGAAGAGGTTCGGAAGGGCGGTCGGCTCCCAGCCGGGCAGCGAGGTGTGGGCCTCCAGCACCTCGTAGTCCTTGCCCTTGAAGGTGACGATCTGACCGGCGACGTAGTCCGTGAACGGCTTCCAGGCCTGCTTGGCCGGCTTCGACGGGGGCGGCGTCGTGGGCGGAGCGGTCGTCGTGGGCGCGGCCGTCGGTTCCGTGGTCGGCGGGGTGGTCGGCGGCGTCGTCGGCTCCTCGGTGGGAGGAGCGGTCGGTTCGGTGGTCGGCGGGGCCGTGGGCTCTTCGGTCGGGGGCGCCGACGGGTCGGCCGTGCCGGTCACACTCACCGCGTCGACCACCATGCGGGCCGGCAGCTCCGCGCGGCGGGCGTCGGTCACCGCGAGGCTCAGCGCGATGCTGAACGGCTGGTCTGTCCCGCCGGGGACCCGCATTTGGCGCACTGCGCTGCCGTCGACGGAGAAGGTGACGGTGTCGGGCGTCCAGGAGACCGCGTACGTGTGGAAGCCGTCGGCGACCGGCTCGGCGAGCAGGTCGATCGCGCCGCCGCCACGACCGCCCGCGGTGATCACCTCGAACGCGGGCTTGATCCCCTCGCCGGCGGGCACCTGGATGCGGGCCGAGACCTCGCCGGACTCCCGGCGGAACGTCGACCGGGACACCAGCCGGGCCGAGGTGAGCCCGCTGCGGCGGCTCTCCCGCGCGGTCAGCAGCAGGTTGCCCTCGCCGTCCAGGCGCGCGTTGCGGGTGCTCTGGCTGAACTGCACGCCCGCGTCGGAGCGGCTCGTGTCCAGCACCCACTTCTGCGGGTCGACGGTGCTGCCCGCCGGGCCGCCGAAGTCGTCGGAGAAGCTGTCCAGCGACGCGCGGAAGCCCTCCAGGTTGCGGCGCTGGCCGGTGCTGCCGCCGCGGTCGCGCTCCGACGCGTCGGCGCTGTCGCTCCGGGTCGGCAGCCAGATCGCGGTGGCCAGGCCGGCGGTCGCGACGGCGAGCGTGACGACGAGTCGGGGGCGCAGCCACGCGGGCTGCTGCTGCGCGCTGTGTCGCGGCACGGGAAAACCTCCGGGGGAGCGGTGGCGTGATGCTGATGCGTCAGCAGAGACCTAAGAAGATCTAAGGGCAAACGTCAAGAGTGAACTCGGGCAATTAAAAAAAGATTCAGGTTTTAGCCGGGCAGGCGGCTCGAGATGCGTACGGCCGTCCCTTCGGGTCCGCTTTTGATCACGAATGTGTCGGTGAGCTCCCGGACGAGATAAAGGCCCCACCCGCCGGGCTGGTCCGGCGCGGGTTTCTCCCGCGGCAGCGGTCCGGCGCCGGCGCCGCGGTCGGCGACCTCGCACGTCACCGCGTACGCCTCGCACCACAGGGTGAGGTGACCGGTTCCGCCGCCGTGGCGCACCGCATTGGTCAGCAACTCGTTCACAGCCACGACGAAATCGTCGAGCCGGTCGCCGGTGAGCCCGGCACCGCCTGCCTCGGCCGCGACGGCGTGCCGCAGCGCTGCGACCCGGCTGCGGTCGAACGTCTCCGAGATGAGCAAGTGCGTACCGATGTCTTCAGACGGTAGGCGACCCCTGATCATTCCGCTCGGTGAGTAGGGTCAGCCCATGGCGGAATCGAGCGGGCTGCAGACGCCGCTCTGGCGGGCGATCGCGGTGTACCGCATCGCCGCCCTGGTGTACGTGACCATCCTCGTGGTGCAGAACGTCAGCGTGTACGAGCGCCCGGTGTTCGCCTGGCCGGTGCTCGCGCTGACCGCGGGATGGACCGTCTTCACGACGTACGCGTACGCCGTACCGGCCCGGCGCCGGCCGCCGCTGCTCGTCGCCGACCTGATCGTCACCATGGCGGTGATGGCGTCCAGCGCCTGGATCGTCGGGGCCGCCGCGCTCAAGGACGGCAAGCCCACCCTCGCGGTCGCCTGGCACGTCGCGCCGGTCATCGCCTGGGCCGTGGCCGGCGGCCGCCGCTGGGGTATCGCCGCGGCGCTGGCCATGGGCGCCACGGACCTCGTCGTGCGCAACCACTACGACCAGGCGGCGTACACGGGCACGGTGCTCATGCTGCTCGCCGCGCTCGCCGTCGGCTACCTCGTGGGGATCGCCGAGGTGTCCCAGAAGCGGCTGGAACGCGCGATCCAGATGGAGGCCGCCACCCGCGAGCGCGAACGCCTCGCGCGCGACATCCACGACTCCGTGCTGCAGGTCCTCGCCCTCGTCAAGCGGCGCGGCGCCGGCCTCGACGGGGAGGCCGGGGAGCTCGCCCGCCTCGCCGGGGAGCAGGAGGCGGCGCTGCGCACGCTCGTCACGGGACGCAGCGCGGCGCCCGTGGACGCCAACGCGGAGGTCGACCTGATGACGTTGCTGGAGCCGTACGCGTCATCGACCGTGTCGGTCGCGGCACCCGCGGAGGCGGTCCGCCTGCCCGGACGCGTCGCGACCGAGATCGCGGCCGCGGTCGCGGCCGCCCTGGACAACGTCACCCGGCACTGCGACCCCGGCACCAAGGTCTGGGTGCTCGTCGAGGACGAGCCCGGCTCGGTCACCGTCAGCGTCCGCGACGACGGCTGCGGCATCCCGCCCGACCGGCTCACCGAGGCCGAGCAGCAGGGCCGGCTCGGGGTGGCCCAGTCGATCCGCGGCCGCGTCGCCGACCTGGGCGGCACGGTGACGATCACCTCGGCGCCCGGCGAGGGCACGGAGGTCGAGCTCCGCGTCCCCCGGCCCTCGATAGGCTGAGCCCGTGGCAGTCAAGGTGATGGTGGTCGACGACCACCCGATGTGGCGCGACGGCGTGGCGCGGGACCTCGCCGCGGCCGGGTACGACGTCGTCGCGACGACCGGGGAGGGCCGCCAGGCCGTGCGCATCGCCGGGGCCGCCCGCCCCGACGTGGTCGTGCTGGACCTGCAGCTGCCCGACATCTCCGGGGTCGAGGTGATCACCGGGCTGCTCGCCGCGCTGCCCTCGGTCCGGGTGCTCATGCTCTCCGCCAGCGGGGAGCAGCAGAGCGTGCTCGACGCGGTCAAGGCCGGCGCGTCCGGATACCTGCTCAAGTCGGCCGGCCAGGCGGAGTTCCTGGAGGCCGTGGGGCGTACGGCGGCCGGCGACACGGTGTTCACGCCGGGGCTCGCGGGGCTGGTGCTCGGGGAGTTCCGGCGGCTGGCCGTCGAGCCCGCCGCCGGGGACGACGGCATGACCCCGAAGCTGACCGAGCGCGAGACCGAGGTGCTGCGGCTCGTGGCCAAGGGGCTGTCGTACCGGCAGATCGCCGAGCGGCTCGTGCTGAGCCACCGGACCGTGCAGAACCACGTCCAGAACACGCTGGGCAAGCTGCAGCTGCACAACCGCGTCGAGCTGACCCGGTACGCGATCGAGAAGGGCCTCGACTAGCAACACCCCGGCAGTCGTGGCTGCCGGGGTGTCATCCGCGAGTCAGTGGTAGTTCGGGGCGTTGGTCTCGTGCATGGCCGCCTCCTCCGCCGAGGCGCCGCCACCGGCCGCCCCCGCGTCGTAGGCGACGCTGTCCGGCTCGTCGTCGGTGCCGAAGCCTTCGTCCGGCTCCACCAGGCGGCCCACCGGCTCCGGGCCGGCGTCGTCGAGCTGGCCGTCGTCGTAGAGGGAGACCGGCGAGTTCGGGTCCGACGTCGGGCTCTGGCCCCACACGTCCGCGTCCAGCTGCCGCTGCTCCGGGTCGTCGACCGTCTCGTCGTACGGGTCGCGCCGCGGCGGCAGCGGGTCCTCCGCGCCGACGTCCGGCTGCTCCTGGCGGAGCCGGTAGTCGAGCGATTCGCCCTCGCGCTGCTCCTCGGCGGTGTTGCCGTAGCGGTTCGCGCCGCCCGGGCCCACCCCCGCGAGCGCGGCCGGGTCGGGGCCGTCCGCCCACCGGCCGCTGTCCACCTCGTCGTACGCGTTGGAATCGTCGTCCGCCGTCTCGGGCAGGCCGGACGCCTCCGGATCGGAGACCTCGGTCGGGAAGTCGTCGTCTCGCATACCGTGCCGATTACCCGCGGGAGTGCCCCGCCATGCCTGTGCCGCGCAGATCTCCGGCCGGCTCCTCCTCGGCCGTGAGCGCGGCCCACACCACCTTGCCGCCGGTCACGGGCAGGCAGCCCCAGCTGCTGGCCACCGAGTCGATGAGCAGCAGGCCGCGGCCGCCGTACGAGGTCACCGGCACCGGCTCGCCGGAGAACCGCGGCACGTCGGGGGAGCGGTCGCGCACCGCCACGGTCATCGTCCCGCCGTGCAGCCCGAGCAGGACGACCATGTCCGTGTGCGCGTGTGCCACCACGTTGTTGACCATCTCGGTGATGACGATGCACGCGGGGCCCGCCAGGTCGGGAAGCTCCCAGCGGCCGCACGCCTCCGTGACGAGCTCCCGGGAGCGCCGCGCGGCGCCGACGACCGGTTCCAGCGGGGCGTTGAGGAAGTGGTCCGGCGACGGCTCGCCGAGGGCGGCGAACGCGTCCTCGAGCGTCGGCCAGGTGGGCAGGCCGGCCCCGTGCCAGGGCCGGGCGTCCTCACCGGCGCACAGCGCGACGGGTGCTCCGGGCCAGTCGGCGCCGGCGCGGGCCACGTCGCCGAGCACGGTCGCCGCCTCGGGCGCGCCGAGGGACAGCTCGCGGACGTCGGCGACCAGCGCCTCCGGTTGCGCGGCCAGCACGTCGAGCAGCGCGGACCGTACGGCGGGAACGGAGTCGGCGTCGAGCACCCCGGTGAGCCGGACGACCGGGTAGGTCAGCCCGCTGTCGACCCGGTGTCGGACCTCGCTCGGCATGATCACTCCATTGTGCATAACGCGTGGGGCGTTCGCATTGTTGCGGGGATGAACTTCGGCACGGTATGCACTATTTGGTGCATAAGCGAAGCATGGTCATGGGGGGCTCTGTACCCCGCCGATCGCCGCTCATGCACCTTGAAGCCGGTCGGGCGGCGTTCCGTGACGCGAACGCGGCTCATCGAGCGACCGGGCGGCTGATCAGGGCCCGGTAGCTGGTCGTGGCCGGGTGGCTGATCGTGGCCGCGTGGCTGATCGTGGCCGTGGCTCATCGGGCGGCCGGGCGCAGCTGGGCCCCTTCCGGCCGTCGCCCGTTCGTGGCCCGGCTGGTCGCGTGGTGGTGTTGCGGCTCGGCGTACCGGGTCATCGCGATCACCGAACCCAGCGTGATGACGAACCCGACCGCCGCCAGCCACTCGCGCCCCGGATGGATCCGGTCGCCGAGCAGCAGCAGCCCCACGATCGCCGCCGGCACCGCCCCGGCGGCGTCCATCGCGGCGACCGCGGCCGTGGTCGAGCCCCGCTGCATGGCCAGGCCCAGCTGGAGCTGACCCACCACCGAGTGCGCGATCAACAGATAGAGCAGCGGGTTGGTCAGAAAACCGGAGGCCGAGTGCTCGTTCGCCAGCGGGCGCGCTGCGATCGCCGCCGCCGAGAACGCGATGCCGGCCAGGGAACCGAGCACCACCGAGCCGAGGGCGCCGTGCAGGCGTACCGCGAAGAACCCGAGCACGCCGATCACGACGAGCGCCACCGTCAAGCCGACCACGCCCGCCATGCCCAGCGGCCGCGACGGCGCCGGCTGCGCGGACACCACGAGGGCGGTGATGCCCACCAGCAGCAGCGCGAGCAGCGCCACCTCGGCCACGGGCAGCGCCCACTTCAGCACGATGACGCCCAGCAGCGCCGTGACGCCGAGCCCCGCCGCGACGCTGGCCTGCACGAGGAAGAGCGGCAGATCCCGGCGCGCGAGGAACGCCAGCACGAAGCCCAGCACCTGACAGACGACGCCGAACAGATACGTACGCTGACAGGCGAGACGCACCAGCAGCTGCGGGTCGAAGGTGTGGTGCACGCTCGTCCGCGCCGCCGCCACGGACTGCAGCAGATTCGCCACCCCGTACGCGGCGATCATGGCTGCCAGGTACACCCAGCCCGCGGACATCACTCGGCGAGAATAGACCAGCCGCGAAGGGCGCCGGAGGACGAACGGTGCGTCAGGCCCGGCCGCGCGCCAGCCGCCCGAGGATCTCTTCGTGCAGGTGACCGTTCGTAGCGATGGCGCTGCCGTCGCCGGGCGCGCGCTGGCCGGCCAGGTCGGTGAAGGCGCCGCCGGCCTCCAGGACGATCGGGATCAGTGCCGCCACGTCCCACAGCGAGAGGTCGGGGTAGACCATCGCGTCCACCGCGCCCTCGGCGAGCAGCATGTAGCCGTAGAAGTCGCCGTACCCGCGGGAGCGCCACGTGTCGCGCATCAGGTCCAGCATCGGCTCCAGGTAGCCCGCCTTCTCCCAGTCGGGCAGGCTCGCGTACGCCAGGCTCGCGTCGGACAGCCGCCGCACCCCGGAGACGGAGAGCTTCGTGGCGGCCCGCTGGTGCTTGCCCGCGTACGCGCCGTGGCCGAGCGCGCCCCACCAGCGGCGGCCCAGCGCGGGCGCGGAGACCAGCCCGGCGACCGGCCGCTCGCCCTCCATCAGCGCGATCAGCGTGCCCCAGATCGGCACGCCGCGGATGAAGTTCTTCGTGCCGTCGATCGGGTCGATCACCCAGTGCCGGTTCCCGGCCCCCGCGGGCGCGGTGGAGCTGCCGAACTCCTCCCCGATGACGCCGTCACGCGGCCGGGCCCGGGCCAGCGTCGAGCGGATCGCCTGCTCGACGGCGGTGTCGGCGTCGGAGACCGGGGTCAGGTCGGGCTTGGACTGCACATGCAGGTCCAGCGCCCGGAACCGCGCCATGGAGATCGAGTCGGCGGTGTCGGCCAGCAGGTGGGCGAGCGCGAGGTCGTCGGCGTACGAAGCCATGCGGGCACGCTAGCCGATCGTGGTCCCACCCACGCCGCGCCGGGTGCGCGCCGCCCGGCCCGGAGGTCCGGCCGCGCGGTCCGGGCGCGGTGTGCGGCCGCGGCGTCCCAGGTCGTGCGGGCCCCGGCCGGCGCGCCCGGCGGGGCGTCACTCGATGTGGTCGCGCGGGTCCAGGTCGCCGGCGCGGCTGCTCAGAAGCCGGCGGTACGAGGCCAGCCGGCGCTGGTCCGCCTTGCCGTCCGCCACCCAGGCGTCCAGGGCGCAGTCGACGTCGGCGGCCGTGTGACCGCAGTTGGGCGGGCAGTCCACCGTGCCCTCGACCAGGTCGGGGAAGCCGTGCAGCAGGCTCTCCGCGCTCACGTGCGCCAGCCCGAAGCTGCGGATGCCCGGCGTGTCGATGATCCAGCCGGGATCGCCCTTGCGCCGGATCCGGGGCAGCCGCAGCGCGACCGCGCTGGTCGAGGTGTGCCGTCCCTTGCCGACCGCGCTGACCACGCCCACGGCCCGCAGCGCGTCCGGCACGAGACGGTTGACCAGCGTGGACTTGCCCACGCCGGAGTGCCCGACGAGCACCGAGATGCGCCCGGCGAGGTGCTCGCGCAGCTCGCCGAGGTCGCTCTCCGGCTGGACCAGCACGTACGGCAGGTCCAGCTCGGCGTAGTAGTCGAGCACCTGCTCGGGGCCGGCCAGGTCGGCCTTGGTGAGACAGAGCAGCGGCTCGACGTCGGCGTCGTACGCGGCCACCAGGCACCGGTCGATGAAGCCGGTCCGCGGCGGCGGGTCGGCCAGCGCGCTGACGATCACCAGCTGGTCGGCGTTGGCGACCACCACGCGCTCGAGGCGGCCCTCGGGCGTGGTGTCGTCGTCGTCGGCCGTACGCCGCAGCACCGACGTCCGCTCGGAGATGCGCACGATGCGGGCCAGCGCGCCGGCATCCCCGGACACGTCGCCCACCAGGGCCACCCGGTCGCCCACCACCACGGACTTGCGCCCCAGCTCGCGGGCGCGCATCGCGGTGATGATCTCCGCTTCGCTCTCCGCGTCCTCCCGGACACAGCCGTAGCGGCCGCGGTCCACCGTGATCACGAGCGCGTCGACGGCGTCCTCGTGCTTCGGCCGGGTCCGGGTACGCGGGCGCGACGACCGGCCCGGACGGATCCGGACGTCGTCCTCGTCGTACTCCCGTTTGCGCGGCGGCAGGGTCAGCTCCCCGTCACGAGGCCGGCCCAGAGCTCCGGGAACTCGGGCAGCGTCTTCGACGTACACGCTACGTCGGTGAGCTCCGTGCCGGCGGCGGCGAGGCCGATCACCGCCGCGGCGTGGGCCATCCGGTGGTCCGCGTACGTCTCGAGGGTGGCCGGCCGCAGCGGGCCCGGCGTGATGTCCAGCCCGTCGGGGTGCTCGACGACGCCCGCGCCCGCCTTGCCGAGCTCGCGGGCGAGCGCGGCGAGGCGGTCGGTCTCGTGGCCGCGGATGTGGGCGACCCCGCGCAGCGACGACGGGGAGCCGGCCTGCGCGGCGAGCGCGGCGACGACCGGGGTGAGCTCGCTGACCTCGGACAGGTCGGCGTCGATGCCGCGCAACTCGCCGGTGCCCCGCACGGTCAGGCCGTCGTCGCCCTGGCTCACCTCGGCCCCCAGCGCGGTGAGCAGCTCGGTGAGGATCCCGACCGGCTGCCAGCTGTCGCGCGGCCAACCGGCGAGCGTGACCGTGCCGCCGGTGACCATGGCGGCGGCGAAGAACGGCGCTGCGCCGGACAGGTCGGGCTCGATCTCCCACGTGCGTCCGCGCAGCGGGCCCGGCTCGACGGCCCACACGTCCGGCACGCTCTCGTCCACCACCGCTCCGGCGGCCCGCAACATGTGCGTGGTCATTCGAAGATGCGGCGCGGACGGCACCGGCGGCCCCTCGTGGCGCAGCACCAGCCCCTTGGCGAACCGTGGCGCGGACAGCAGCAGGCCCGAGACGAACTGGCTGGAGCCGGAGGCGTCGATGACCGCCTCGCCGCCCTCCACCACCCCGGTGCCGTGCACCACGAGGGGCAGCCCGCCGGAGGGTGAGGCGTCCACGACGGCCCCGAGGGCGCGCAACGCCTCGACGATCGGCCGCAGCGGGCGGTTGCGCGCGTGCGGATCGCCGTCGAACGTCACCGTGCCGTCGGCCAGCGCGGCCACCGGGGGCGCGAACCGCATGATCGTGCCGGCCAGGCCCACGTCCACCGTGGCCGGGCCACGCAGCGGACCCGGCTCCACCGTCCACGCGTCGTCGGAGGACGTGTCGATCGCGACGCCCAGCGCCCGCAGCCCGGCGGCCATCAACGTGGTGTCGCGGGCGCGCAGCGGGCGGCGGATCTCCGACGGCCCGTCGGCGAGTGCGCTGAGCACCAGGGCGCGCGCGGTCATCGACTTGGACCCGGGCAGCCGCACGGTGGCGGACACGGGACCCGAGGCGACGGGCGCGGTCCAGGGACGGGCTTCTGCTGTCACGGAGCCCATTCTGCCGGTCGGGTACGACAACTCTCGAAGGGCGTGCCGCATCCGCGGCGGGTCAGCGGGCGTGCGGTGTGCGGCGTAGGGTCTGGCGCATGTGCGG
This sequence comes from Actinoplanes sp. NPDC049316, assembly GCF_040677315.1. NCBI lineage: Bacteria > Bacillati > Actinomycetota > Actinomycetes > Micromonosporales > Micromonosporaceae > Actinoplanes > Actinoplanes sp. NPDC049316. The sequence goes on from NZ_JBFAQM010000023.1 coordinate 68,284, forward strand.
GCGCTACGCGACGACGAAGAGCGAGGCCGACCTCGGTGAGCTCTTCGATGCCGTCGCCGTCTCCGAGACGCCCGCCGCCAGCTGGAACGTCGCCCCGACCGATCCGGTGCCACTGATCCGCATGTCGGAGCGGCACGACGGGCGGGTGGTGGACACCGCGCGCTGGGGTCTGGTGCCGCCCTGGGCCGAGGACCTGCGCGCCGGGGCCCGGATGATCAACGCCCGGTCGGAGACCGTCGCGCAGTCGCCCGCGTTCGCCGCGTCCTTCCAGCGCCGGCGCTGCCTGGTCCCGGCGGACGGCTGGTACGAGTGGGTCCGCACGGGCAGGCAGCGGCAGGCGTACTACATGACCCCGCACGACTCCTCGGTGCTCGCCTTCGCGGGCATCTGGACGATGTGGCGGGGCGAGACGCTGACCTGCAGCGTGCTGACCACCGCGGCGCTGGGCGGCCTCAAGGCCGTGCACGATCGGATGCCGCTGATCCTGCCGGCCGAGCGGTGGCCGGCCTGGCTCGCGGGCGGCGGCGAGGCCGAGGAGCTGCTGCGCCCGCTGTCGGAGCCCGACCTGGCGGCGATTGAGGTGCGCCCGGTCGGACCCGAGGTGGGCAACGTGCGCAACAACGGGCCGGCGCTGGTCGCGGCGACGGGCGCCGACGAGCTGGAGGGGACGCTGTTCTGACCGTTTCGGTATCCCGCAATCTGGCACCGGCCGCGGTGTCCTGATTGCCGTGTCTCGGCGAATTGGGATACCGCTTTGCCCCGTTACGCTCGCCTTTCTCGCTGCCAACTTTGTTGCGAGATAGATAAGACCCTTGTTCTGATCTTCCTCCGTGCGATAGAAACCAGCGCCGGTGTGGTGACGGTACGCACGGTGCGGACCAGGTCGCCACGGCTCTACCGGTACCCACGGGGGAGGTGGGCTGATGACACGCGCTCGTATGCCGCGTCCACACGAAGTTGCCATTGCACGGCGTGACCCGAGGCTCCTGGAAGCCATTGCGGAACGCCGGTCCGACGAAGCCTGGCGCACCCGCGGCGCCTGCCGAACGGTTGATCCGGAAACCTTTTTCCCGGCCCCGAACGAGCCCTCCGAGAGTGCCGTCGCGCTCTGCGGCGCCTGCGACGTCCAGGGCCCGTGCCTGGCCTGGGCGCTGCAGGTCGGCGACTGCCACGGGGTCTGGGGCGGCACCACGCCCCGCGAGCGCCGCGCGATGCTGATCGCCTGGCGCGAACGGGTCCAGCCCAACGGTGACCCGGTCGACGACGGGCCGGACGAGGAGGACCGCCGCCTGCTCGCCCTCGAGCCGGCCAGCCGGTAGGCCGCAGCACCTCGAGCCGGTCGGCACACCGCGCCGGCCGGCTCATCCATGCCCCTCGGCGGGCCGCGGGCGGGTCATCATGGGTGCGTGCCCAGCCACGAGATCGACACGCCCCGCGGGTCCGCCCGAGTCCAGGTCACCGAGCCCGCCGGCGCACCCGCCGCTCTGCTGGTGCTCGGCCACGGCGCGGGCGGGGACGTCGGCGCGCCCGACCTGACCGCCGTGCACGACGCCGCGGTCGCCGCCGGCGTACGGGTGGCGTTGGTCACCCAGCCCTACCGGGTGGCGGGCCGCCGCGCCCCCGCACCCGCCGGCCACCTCGACGAGGCGTGGACCGCCGTGGTCGCCGCGGTCCGCGAGGACGGGCTGCCGCTGATCGTGGGCGGGCGGTCCAGCGGGGCGCGGGTCGCGTGCCGGACGGCGTACGCGCTCGGCGCAGCGGGAGTGCTCGCGCTGGCGTTTCCGCTGCACCCGCCCGGCAAGCCCGAACGCAGCCGCGCCGGGGAGCTGCCCGCCGACCTGCCCGTGCTGGTGGTCAACGGCGACCGTGACCCGTTCGGGGTACCGCAGGCGCACGGGCGGGTGGAGGTCGCCGTACGCCCGGGAGCGGTGCACGATCTGCGCCGCGACCTGCCCGGCACCGCGGAGATCGCGGTCGGCTGGTTGCGCCGCCACGGCTGGGCGCCGTAAGTCGGAATGCGGACATGTGCCGATCCGTTACACCACCTGCGAAGGCTGTACGTCGGAAGGGGCACTTGAGGTGCAAGCCGGAATCGGATTCGTCGAACGCGACGGCACGCAGGCCCGTAAGGTGCAGGAACTGCTGCACTCGCCGGAGTGGCCCGCGGTGTCGCCGGCGGCCCTCACGCCATCGGTGAGTGTCAGCACACCCGCGGTTTTTGAATCTGCGGACGGGGCACTACCCGTATCCTCGGCGGGGCGGTCGAGGGGAGACGTGCGGGTGACGCCAACAGAGCGGCCAATGGAACGGGCCGGACGCAGCGAGCGGACCGACGAGCGCCGAGCGCGCTTCGAGCGGGACGCGCTGCCGTTCGTGGATCAGCTGTACGCGGCGGGACTGCGCATGACGCGGAACCCGGCCGACGCCGAGGACCTGGTGCAGGAGACGTTCCTGAAGGCGTTCTCCGCGTTCCACCAGTTCGAGGAGGGCACCAACCTCAAGGCGTGGCTCTACCGCATCCTGACGAACACGTACATCAACTCGTACCGGCGCAAGCAGCGGCAGCCCGTGCAGGCGCCGACCGAGGAGATCTCGGACTGGCAGCTCGCGGCGAGCGAGTCGCACACCTCCGCCGGTCTGCGCTCTGCCGAGACCGAGGCGCTGGACCGGCTGCCCGACAGCGACGTCAAGGACGCGCTGCAGCAGCTCCCGGAGGAATTCCGGCTGGCCGTCTACCTCGCCGATGTCGAGGGTTTCTCGTACAAGGAGATCGCCGACATCATGGGTACGCCGATCGGCACTGTCATGTCCCGTCTGCACCGCGGCCGGCGCAACCTGCGCAAGCTCCTCGAGCAGTACGCGGCCGACCGGGGCATCACCCGCACGTCCGGCGCCCCGGCCGCACAGGAGGCGTGAGCGACGTGAGCGACGAGGACCACAAGACCGACTGCAGCGTCGTCATCAGCGAGGTCTACCTGTACCTCGACCTGGAGTGCAGCGACGAGCGCCGCACCCTGATCCAGCAGCACCTCGACGACTGCTCGCACTGCCTGCGCGAGTACGGCATCGAGCACGAGGTGAAGGCCCTGGTGGCGCGCTGCTGCGGCGACGAGACCGCGCCGCGGGAGCTGCGCGAGCGGCTCCGGGTGAAGCTCAGCGAGTACGTCGTCGAGGCCGAGAGCCGCGAGTACCTCACCTAGAGGCCGCACCCGAGACGAAGAAGGGCCCGCAGCGCTCGCTGCGGGCCCTCTGCCATGCCACGGCTCAGGAGTTGGGGCGCTTGCCGTGGTTCGCGCTGCTCTTCTTCCGGGCCTTCTTCTTGCGGGCCTTCTTGGCCATGTCGCTCTCCTCGTCGTCCGGCCGCTCGCGGCTGGGTGCGGTCTCCCGGCGGCGACAGCCGCGGGTACGTCCAACCCGCCGATCGTAGACGGCCCGGCGGCACGCCCCGTATGCCCCCGCGGGCGACCCGTGATTGGATACCGTCACCCGAGAGAACCTCGATGAGGAGGAGCCCCATGGCCGACGAGATCCGTGCCGAGATGGTGGCCAACGTGTGGAAGGTCGTGGCCGCGGCCGGTGCCGACGTCACGGAGGGCGACACGCTGGTGATCCTCGAGTCCATGAAGATGGAGATCCCGGTGCTGGCGGAGACGGACGGCGTCCTCGCCCAGCTCGCCGTCAACGAGGGCGACGTCGTCCAGGAGGGCGACCTGATCGCGGTGATCGAGTAGCCGGGACTCAGCGTCCGGAGAGCCAGCGGCGCAGGCGGCCGGTGCGGCGGCGTACCGGCTGGTGGGGAACCAGGGGGACGGTGTAGGTCTCCTCGGCCCGGATGATCGCGGCCGCTCGTTCCCGCACCCCGGGGGGCAGGTCCGGCGTCGACAGGGCCAGGTGGGCGACGGACCACGCGACCGTCGTGCTCGCCGCCTCGTCCAGGCGGCGGGTCATCAGCGCGGCCACGTCCTGCCGGGCCGCCGGGTCCACCCACGCGCACGTGACCAGCGCGAAGAGCGCCGCCTCGGTGATCCGGTCGAGGCCGCCCGTGGCCAGCTCCGTGAGCAGGCGGCGACGCGTCGACCCGGCCCAGGGCTCGTCCGTGCGGTGGTGCAGCAGCCCGAGGCAGGCCCACACCTGGGCGCAGCGTTCCCACAGGATCGGGTCGTGGGCGGCCAGCGCGCGGCCCGTCTCGTCGTCCGGGGGTGGCGGCGGGGTGGCGATCAGCGCCAGCAGGTCCTCCACCTCGACGAGGACGAGCCCGAGCGCGGCGTCGTAGGCGGCCGGCGGGTGCGGCCAGAGCGGGTGCGCGAGCCGGTGCAGCCGTTGCACCGCGGCCGGCGTGGGGCGGCCGGCGACGAACGGCTCCCGGGCCGGGTCCGGTGGCGTGGGGGGTGCCGAGGGGACCCGGCTGAGCCACGGTTGATCGGCGCAGCACTCGGCGAGGTCGGCGTGCTCGTGCGAGTCGTCCGGGTGGTCGCGCTGGAAGTCGGCGAGACGCACGAGGTGGGCCAGGTCGCCGTCCGCCCGGTAGCGCAGTCGGTGGGCCGTGTGCACCGCGCAGTCGTAGTCGGGGTTCTTGGCCAGGGCGCGGTCGATCCAGGCGAGGGCGTCGTCGAGGCGGCCGTGGTCGGCGAGGGTGCCGGCGATGTCCGCGTACACCGAGAGGTCGTCGGGGTCGTACATCACCGCGCGGCGCAGGGCGGCGAGGCTCTCCGGGATGCGGCCGGCGCTGCGGTACGCGTACCCGAGCCAGATCTCCGCCAGTTTCGAGGGCCGCAGCCGCGCTCCCTGCGCGGCCCATTCGACGGCTTGCGTGGCCTCGCCGAGCCGGCGCGCCAGCGCCGAGCCGGCGCCGAGCAGCATCGCGTGCTCGCGGTGCGCGGCGACGGCGTTGCGCACGAGCCGCAGATACGGCTGGAGCGCCCCCCGTCCGGCCTCGGGCGCGGGGTCGCCGATCGCCGTGCACAGCTGCATGACGATGCGGGCCAGCAATCCCGGCTCGAGGCGCTCGGCGAGGCCGGGGTCGCTGACCCACGGCACGCCGGCCCAGTCCACGCCGGGGGTGTGCCCGCTCGCGGCGGCCAGCAGCGGCAGGCCGTCCTCGGGGCGGCCGGCGGCGGCCAGCAGGTGCGCGCGGGCCACGACCGTACCCACGAAGGCGTGTTGTTCCAGCGGGAACAGCTCGAGGCCCCCGTCGGCGCGGGCGGCGAGACGGCCGAGCAGCTCGTGCGTCTCGGGAAGGGTGGGTGCGTGCGCGATCGCGCCGGCCAGGTGGTCGGCGGCGTGGTGCATCTCGCCGCGTTCGAGGGCCGCGCGGGCCTGCTCGAGGTCGCGGTCCGCGGAGCGCCGGGAGTCGTCCATGGCCACGCCTTCCTCGCCGCGCGGGCTCGGTCGACGACGCCGCTCCTCGCGCGAGTGGTGGCACGCCGTGTGCCACCGCACGCGAGCCTAGGCGACGATCCTCGATATGTCAGTCCTGCCGGGCTGCGCAGTAGTGCTCAATGCGTTGCGATTGCGCGCTCAAACGTGCAAGACTGCGCACCGTACGAGCTGTAGTGCGCAGATGGGGAGGTCCAGTGACGCAGCGAGGCCAGGGGATGGCGGCCGACATCGCGGAGCAGCCGGCGGGGTACGCGCGGCTGCTCGAGGGAGAGCCCGCGGCGGCGATCGCGGCGGTGGCGTCCCGGGTGGCCGAGCAGCGCCCCAAGCACGTCGTCTTCGTCGGCCGGGGCACCTCCGACCACGCCGCGCTCTACGGCGCGTACCTCACGGAGATCCGGCTCGGCATCCCCGTCGGCCTGGCGTCGCCCAGCGCCATCACCCTCTACGGCGCCCGGCCCGATCTCGCCGGCGCGCTCGTCGTCGGCGTCAGCCAGAGCGGTGGCTCGCCGGACCTCACCGAGGTGCTCAAAGTCGCCCGGGAGAGTGGCGCCCTCACCCTCGCGGTGACGAACAACCCCGGCTCGCCGCTCGCGCAGAGCGCCGAGCTGTCCGTCGACGTGGCCGCGGGGCACGAGCGCGCGGTCGCCGCCACGAAGACGTACACGGCCGAGCTGCTCACCCTGCTGCTGCTCGTCGAGGGCGTGCGCAACGGCGACGGCACGCTGCCGGCCGACGAGCGGGCCGCGCTGGAGAAGCTGCCGCAGCTCGCCGAGGACACCCTCGCCGAGCGCGGGGCGGAGGAGCTGGCGCAGCGCTACCGGTTCGCGTCGCGCATGGTCACGACCGGCCGGGGGTACGCGTACCCGACCGCGCGGGAGACCGCGCTCAAGCTCATGGAGACCTCGTACCTGCCGGCGCTGGCGTTCTCCGGCGCCGACCTGCTGCACGGCCCGCTCGCGATGACCGACCCGGACGTACCCGTGCTGGCCGTGGTGGGCAGCGGTCCCGGCGGCGGCTCGATGGCCGACGTGGTCAGCCGGCTGGGCGAGCGTCGTGCGGACGTCGTCACGATCGGCGCCCACGACATCGCCGGCGCGTCGGGGCGGCTCGCCGTCCCCGAGGTCGACGAGCGGTACGCACCCCTGCTCGACATCCTCCCGCTGCAGAAGCTCGCGCTGTCCCTGGCGCTGGCCCGCGGCGAGGACCCCGACGCACCCCGCGGCTTGAAGAAGGTCACTGCGACGCTCTGAAGACGCATGGCAGGCTTGATCCGTGTCCACGCTGCGCGATCTCGCCGAAGAGCACACCGGCCTCGGCCCTGTCGACATCGACCACCTCACCCGGCTCGCCGGCGACTGGCAACTGCTGTCCGACCTGTCGTTCGCCGACCTGCTGCTGTGGGTCCCCGTACGGGCCGAGCCCGGCGAGCAACGGTCCTTCCTGTGCGTCGCGCAGGTGCGCCCGACCACCGCGCCGACGGCGTACCAGGACGACCAGGTCGGGCGGATCGTCGGCGGGCCCGAGGTGGCCCACCTGGACATCGCGTACACGCAGGGCCGGATCTGGCGCGAGGGCGACCCGGTCTGGTACGGCGACACCCCCGCCCGGCACGAGGCCATCCCGGTCCGGCTGCGCGGCGAGGACGAGAACATCGAAGTCATCGGGGTGATCGGGCGTGACACCAACCTGTCCACCGCGCGGACGCCCAGCCAGCTCGAGCTGAACTACCTCACCACCGCCGACGACCTCGCGCAGATGGTCTCCGACGGCACGTTCCCGCCGCCGCGGCACCCCGGCGAGACCACGTCCGCGCCGCGCGTCGGCGACGGGCTGATCCGCCTGGACGCGAGCGGCAAGGTCACGTACGCGAGCCCGAACGCGCAGTCCGCGTACCGCCGGCTCGGTTTCAGCGCCCACCTCGTCGGCGAGGAGCTGTCGGTGCTGTCCAGCCGGCTCGCCGCCGACCCGCTGGAGGGTACGGACGCCGCCGAGCGCATCCTGTCCGCCCTGCGCGGCGAGGCCCCGCCCCGCAAGGAGGTCGAGGCGCGCGGCGCGACCGTGCTCATGCGCGCCCTGCCGCTGATGCCCGCCGGGGTGCCGATCGGCGCGCTCGTGCTGGTCCGCGACGTCACCGAGGTCCGGCGGCGGGACCGCGCGCTGATGACCAAGGACGCGACGATCCGCGAGATCCACCATCGCGTCAAGAACAACCTGCAGACCGTGGCCGCGCTGCTGCGGCTGCAGGCCCGCCGGGTGGACATCCCCGAGGCGAAGAACGCTTTGCAGGAGTCCGTACGCCGGGTCGCATCCATCGCGCTGGTGCACGAGACGCTCTCCATGTCCAGCGACGAGGCGGTCGAGTTCGACGGCATCGTGGACCGGGTGGCGACCGCCGCGACCGAGGTGGCGGCCACCGAGATCACCGTGAAGATGCGCCGCGAGGGCACGTTCGGCGTGCTGCCCGCGGAGATCGCCACGTCGCTCGTGATGGTCCTCAACGAGCTGCTCATCAACGCCGTGGAGCACGGCTTCCCCGCACCGCCCGAGGACGCGCCGCCGGCCGAGCCCACGATGACCCCGCCGGCGCCCGTGGGTGAGGTCGTGGTCTCGGCCCATCGCTTCCGCAAGCAGCTGCACGTGACGGTCGCCGACAACGGGCGGGGCCTGCCGGAGAACTTCACGGCGGACGCGAGCGGACGCCTCGGCCTCCAGATCGTCCGCGCGCTCGCGACCGGTGAGCTGCGCGGCAGCATCGAGCTGCGCAACCGCGCCGGCGGCGGCACGGAGGCCGTGCTCGTCGTTCCGCTCGGCAAGCGCTGACCCCACCCCCTGAGAACGCCCTAGACCCGCTGTCCAGACCGGCGTCCAACGCCGAGTCCAGCGGGCAGTCCAGTACGCGCTCCAGCCGGCTCCCGACGATGGAAAGCCGGGGGCCACCGCGTCGATGAGGCGGGCTGAGCCCGTCAGGGCGATTCATCAGGGGAGACCTTTCGTGTACGACGTCCTATGTGTCGGATTCGGTCCGGCCAACATCGCACTCGCTGTCGCACTCGACGAACTGTGGCCCGCCGCGCGGGTCAAGTTCGTGGAGCGGGAACCGGCGCCGGCCTGGCAGCCGGCGATGATGCTCGACGGCGCCGACATCCAGAACCACCCGGTGCGGGACCTGGTCACGCCCCGCAACCCGCGCAGCCGCTACACGTTCGTCAACTACCTGCACGAGCAGGGCCGGTTGTTCCGGCACCTGAACCTGCCCGGCCACCACCCGCTGCGCAAGGAGTACGCCCGCTACGTCAAGTGGGTCGCCGAGACCGTGCCGGCCGACGTGGACTACGGGCAGAACGTCACCGCCATCCGGCTCGCCGACGCCGACGCGGTCACCGGCGCCCGCCCGGTCGAGGTGGTCACCGCCGACGGCCGCCGCTATCTGGGCCGCTCCGCCGTCGTCGCGCCCGGGCGCAGCCCGTACGTGCCCGCGGTGTTCGACGGCGTGCCGTTCCCGCAGGCCGCGCACACGTCGCGTTTCCTGCCGGCCGTGGCGGACCTCGACCGCGACTGGGCGGGCACGCTGGCGGTCGTCGGCGCCAGCCAGAGCGCCATCGAGGTGATCCTCGACCTGATGAGCCGGTTCCCGGCGGCCCGGATCGTCAACGTCATGTCCGGCTACGGCTACCGGCTGAAGGACACCAGCCCGTTCTCCGAGGAGGTCTACTTCCCGGAGTTCGTCGACTACTACTACCGCGCCTCCGAGGACGGCAAGCGGCGCCTGCGCGACCAGCTCCGCCCGACCAACTACTCCGCCGCCGACCGGGACGTCATCGACGCCCTGTACCTGCGGATGTACGAGGACGAGCTGGACGGCCGGCACCGGGTCACGCTGCGCGGCAACCGACTGATCACCGCCGTGCGCCACGACGCGGCCGGGGTGACCCTCGACCTGACCGAGCGCATCACCGGCGAACACGAGCAGCTCACGGCCGACCGGGTGGTGCTCGCCACCGGGTATCGCGACCTCGGGACGTCGGGCCGTACCGAGCAGCTGCCGCCGCTGCTCCGGGAGATCGCCGACGTGCTCGCCGTCGACCCGGAGGCCGGGCTCTCCGTCGGCCTCGACTACCGGGTGGAGAACAGCACGGCCGGACGGGACGCACCGCCGATCTACATCAACGGTCTCTGCGAGACCACCCACGGCCTCGGCGACGCCGGCTCGTTCAGCCTGCTCGCCCTGCGTTCGCAGGCCATCGTGGACAGCCTTCGCGGGCACCTGACCGCGCCCGAGCGCGCGACGGCCGCCGCCGACCTGGTGGGCGCGGCAGTCGTCACCGCGACCCGATAGAGGAGATCCGACATGCAGACCTTGGAAGCGGCCGCCGAGGCGGTCCTGGTCGACCTGGCCGAACCGGGACCGATCGGCCGCGAACTGCTGGAGCACCAGGCACGGACCGAGTCCAGCGCCCGTACCTATCCCCGCCGGCTGCCGGTGGCGATCGGCGAGGCGGCGGGCTCGTACATCACCGACGTGGACGGCCGCCGCTACATCGACTTCCTCACCGGCGCCGGGGTCCTGGCGCTCGGCCACAACCATCCCGACCTGATCGCCGCGGTCCAGGACCAGCTGGGCAAGCTGACCCACGGCCTCGACCTGCCGACCCCGGTACGGGAGGAGTTCAAGCGCCGCCAGCTCGGCATGCTTCCCGAGTCCTTGCGCGGTTCGATGAAGATGCACTTCTGCGGCCCGACCGGCGCCGACGGCGTCGAGGCGGCCGTGAAGCTGTGCAAGAAGGCCACCGGCCGCGGCACGGTCGTCGCGTTCCAGGGCTCGTACCACGGCTCCACGCACGCGGCGATGTCGCTGACCTCCGAGGTCCAGCCGAAGGCCGGCCTGCAGAACCTGCTGCCCGGCATCCACTTCGCGCCGTACGGCTACTGCCACCGGTGCCCGCTGAGCCTGACCCCGGACACCTGCTCCACCAACTGCGCGGAGTTCCTGGCGAACGCGCTGCACGACACGCACGGCGGGATCCAGCCGCCGGCCGCGATCATCCTCGAGCTCGTCCAGGGCGAGGGCGGCTCGATTCCGGCGCCGGTGCCGTTCGTGCGCCGGATCGCGGAGCTGGCCCGCGCCCTCGACATCCCGCTGATCGTCGACGAGGTGCAGACCGGCTGCGGCCGTACGGGCACCTGGTTCGCCTTCGAGCAGTACGGCATCGAGCCGGACGTGATCGTGGCGTCCAAGGGCCTGTCCGGGATGGGCCTGCCGGTCTCGGTGATCATGTTCAACGAGCGGCTCGACGGGTGGTCGCCGGGCAGCCACATCGGCACGTTCCGCGGCAACAACCTCGCCTTCGCCAGCGCGAACGCGTACCTCGACGTGGTGGCCCGCGACGACCTGCTGGCGCACGTCCGCGAGCGCGGCGCGCAGCTGATGGCCGGGCTTCTGCAGCTGCAGGTAGACACGACGCTGATCAGCGACGTGCGTGGTCGCGGGCTGATGCTCGGCATGGAGATGTCGGCGTGCGGCACGGCCACGGCCTCCGAGGTGGCCTCCCGGTTCCAGCGCGAGGCGCTGCGGCGAGGGCTGATCGTCGAGATCGGCGGCCGCGAGGACTGTGTGGTCCGGCTGCTGCCCGCGCTGAACCTGCCCGCCGGCACGGCCGACGAGGCGCTCGCCATCATGCGCGACGCCGCCCGCGCGGTCGAGCACGACCTCGTGGCGGTGGCGTGATGACCGCGACCGTCGCCGAGCGGGTCGCCGGCCTGCTCACCACCCCGCCGGAACGCCTGCCGCGCATCGGCATCGTGAACCTGATGCCGCACGCCGAACAGTACGAGCGGTGGCTGATGCCGCAGCTGGCGGCGGCGCGAGCGTTCGAGCCGGTGTGGATCCGGCTCGGCGAGCGCAAGTTCTCGCTGGACGACCCCGCATACATCGCCGGGCAGTACGTCCGGTACGTCGACGCGGTCGCCGACGCCCCGCTGGACGCGCTGATCGTCACCGGCGCGGCGGTCGAGCATCTGCCGTACGAGCAGGTGCGCTTCCTGCCCGAGCTGGGCCCGATCGTGCAGCGCGCCGCCGACGAGGGCACGCCCGTGCTCGGCCTCTGCTGGGGTGCGCTGGCCGTCGCCCACCTGCTGTACGGAGTGCCGAAAGAGGTCTACCCGACGAAGGTCTCCGGGATGTACGAGACCGACCGGCTGGTGGACGACGGGCCGATCGCCGCCGTCCTCGACGACCGGTTCTGGTCCACCCACAGCCGGTACGCCGGTTTCGACGACGACGCCCTGGACCGCAACCCGCACGTGCGGGCGGTGGCCCGGTCCGCCGAGGCCGGCACGGTCATCGCCGAGTCGGCCGACCACCGCGTCGTCCTGCACATCGGTCACCCGGAGTACGCCGGCGGGCGGCTGGCCGACGAGTACCGCCGGGATCTCGGCGCGGGGCTGACCGACGTACGCGCTCCGGCCAATGTGGACCTGGTGCACCCGGTCAACCGCTGGCGCAGCCACAGCCTGATCTTCTTCGCCAGCTGGGTGAACCTCGTCCACGAGCGGATGGCGGCGCGATGAGCACGCTGCTGGCGACCGTACCGGCCGCTCCGGCCGCGGCGCCGGCCGTACCCGAGCGGGTCGTGTGGAAGTTCGGCGGTTCCTCGGTCGCCGACCCGGAGAAGCTGCGGGCGGTGGCCCGGCGCCTGGTCGCCTCGCGGCGGCAGGGTACGCAGACCGTCGCGGTGCTCTCGGCCATGGGCGACACCACCGACGACCTCGTGCGGCTCGCGTACGAGATGACCGGCCGGCCCCCGGCGCGGGAGCTGGACGCGCTGCTGTCGATCGGTGAGGTGGTCTCCTGTGCCCTGACCGCGATGGCGGTGCACGAGCTGGGGGAGCGGGCCGTCTCGTTCAACGGCGCCCAGGCGGGGTTCCGCACCGACGAGGCGTACGGCAACGCCCGGCTCTGGCAGATGGACCCGGCCCGGGTGGTGCAGGCGCTCGACGACGGCCAGATCGTGTTGGTCACCGGCTATCAGGGCACGTCGGCGGCCGGTGACGTCACCACCCTGGGCCGCGGTGGCTCGGACGCGTCGGCCATCGCGCTGGCCGCCGCGCTGGGCCTGCGGCAGTGCGACATCTTCACCGACGTCACCGGCGTGTTCACCGCCGATCCGCGGGTGGTGCCGGGGGCGCGGCAGCTGGACTGCCTCGGCCACGAGGAGATGCTCCAGCTCGCCGACGCGGGCGCTCAGGTTCTGCAGACACGGGCGGTGGAACTCGCCGCCGCCCACGAGGTCGACATTCACGTGCGTTCCACGTTCACCGCGGCGGAAGGCACCTGGATCCGAAAGGGAGCGAAGGTGTTCGAGCAGGCGAGGATCACCGGGGTGGCGCATCGGCGCCGGGATCCGGTCTACACCGTGCGGGGGATGTCCCCGGCGACGGTCTCGGGGGCGCTGGCGCTGCGGGGGGCCGCGGTCGGCTCGATCATCCCGGACATCGGCCGGCTGCGGTTCACCGCGCCCGGCTCGGAGGTTCCGGACGTGGTCGCGGCGCTGGCGGACGCGGGTGTGGCCGTCGACGTCCGCGACGACCTCGGCAGCGTCAGCGTCGTCTGCCCGGCGGTCGGCAACCGGCCGGAGATCAGCGCCCGGATGCTCGCCGCGCTCGAGGGCGGCGGCATCAAACCCCAGCTGGTCACGAGTACGCCCGGACGCTTCTCCTGCCACGTCGAGGTGGAGCTGGTGGATCGTGCGGCGGCCGTGCTGCACGACGAGTTCGGGTTGCACACCGCACCGGCCGCGCTGGCCGGCGTGGGTGCCGCGGACGCGGACCGGGGCTGACCCGCGGTGCGCACCGACGGCCCCGCGCCCGCGACGGTCTGGCGCAACCCGGACTTCGTCAAGGTCTGGGGCGGCGAGACCGTCTCGCTGATGGGCTCGCAGATCACCGACCTGGCGCTGCCCCTGGTCGCGATCCTCACGCTGCACGCGAGCGCGTTCGAGGTGGGCCTGCTGAACGTGGCCCGGTACGCCCCGTTCGTGCTGCTGACGCTGTTCGCCGGGGTGTGGTTCGACCGGCGCCGGCGGCGGCCCACGCTGATCGCCGCCAACCTGGGCCGGGCCGTGCTGATCGGCCTGGTCCCGGTGGCGAGCCTGCTGCACGTGCTGTCGATGCCCTGGCTGTACGCGGTGGCCTTCGGTGCCGGGCTGCTGACGGTTCTGTTCGACGTCGGCATCCTGTCGTACGTGCCGGGGCTGGTGGAACGGCGGCACCTCGGCGACGCGAACAGCAAGATCGCGGCGAGCTACTCGGTCGCCGGGATCGGCGGCCCCGGGCTGGCGGGCTTTCTCGTCGGGGTGCTGACCGCCCCCGTCGCGCTCGCCGTCGACGCGCTGTCGTACGTGGTCTCGGCGCTGGCGCTGAGCAGGATCCGGACGCGTGAGACGGCGCCGGTGCACGACGGCGAACGGACGTCGATGCGGGCGCAGATCGCCGAGGGGTTGCGGGCGGTCTTCGGCAATCCGGTGCTGCGGCACCTGGCCACCCAGTCGGCGACGTTCAACCTCTTCCAGAACGTCGTGCTCACCGTGCTGCTGGTGTACCTCGTGCGGGTCCTCGGCATCGGGCCCACCCCGCTGGGTCTGGTGGTCAGTGCCGGCTCGGTCGGGGCGCTCGCCGGGGCCCTGGTGGCCAACCGGGCCCGGGCGGCGCTGGGGATCGGCGCGGCGCTGCGCTGGTCCACGGTCATGGCCTGCGTGGCACCGCTGTTCCTGCTGCTACCGCGCGACTCCGGGCCGGTCTCGCTGGTCGTGCTCGGCGCCGCCCTGGCGGTGCTCGGCGCCAACCTGGCCGTCTTCAACGTCAACGCGCTGACTCTGCGCCAGTCGGTGACCCCCGACCGGCTGCTGGGGCGGATGAACGCCAGCTACCGCCTGCTGCTGTTCGGCACGGTGCCGCTGGGCGCGTTCCTCGGCGGCTCCCTGGCCGGGCTGTTCGGTGCGCGTACCGCCCTGGTGGTCGGCGTGCTGGGGGTCGCCACCCCGCTGGCCTGGCTGCTCTTCTCGCCGGTGTTCCGGCTCACCGAGATCCCCGATCGTCCCGCCGACCCGCAGCCCCCGGTGCTCGCCGGGTCGGCCGCCAACGACTGACAACCACGACAAGGAACTGGGTGACACTGCATGTTGTCTGACACTCAGCGGGTGCTCCTGGCGGCCCGCCTGCGCCGAGGCCGAGCCGACCAGGCAGTCGCGGGGATCCCCCGGCGCGCTCCGGGACTCGCGGACCTTCCGCTGTCGTTCGGGCAGGAACAGCTGTGGTTCATCGACCAGCTGGCGCCGGGCCTGGCGACGTACAACATCGCGGGGGCGGTGCGGCTGACCGGCCGGCTGGACCCGGCCGCCCTGCAGTCCGCGGTGACGGCGCTGGTCGCCCGGCACGAGTCGCTGCGTACCCGGCTGGTCGCGCGGGACGGCCGGGCGGTGCAGGTGATCGACGAGCCGGCCGAGGTCAAGCTGCCGGTCACCGACCTGAGCGGGCTGCCGGAGCCGGAACGCGAGGAGCGATACCGGCAGGAGGTCGGTCAGGAGGCGGCCCGGCCGTTCACGCTCGAACACGGCCCGCTGCTGCGGCTGTTGCTGGTCAAGCTGGCCGCCGAGAAGCAGGTGCTGGTCGTCACCGTGCACCACACCGTCTTCGACGGCTGGTCGTTCGGCGTGCTGGTGAGCGAACTGAGCGCCCTCTACGAGGCCCGGGTCGCCGGCCGCCCGGCGAAGCTGCCGGAGCTGGCGATCCAGTTCGCGGACTATGCCGTGTGGGAGCGCGAACGGCTGCGCGGCCCGGTCCTCGAGGAGCTTCAGGAGTACTGGCGCAGCACGCTCGCCGGTGCGCCTGTGCTGCAGCTGCCGACCGACCGGCCCCGGCCGCTGGTGCAGACGTACGACGGGGCGGCCGAGTCGATCGAGATCTCCGGCGCGGTGCTCGACGGGCTCAAGGCGCTCAGCCGGCGCGAGGGCACCACGCTCTTCGTCACCCTGATGGCCGCGTTCCACGTGCTGCTGCACCGTTACAGCGGGCAGGACGACATCGTCGTCGGCACGGTCAGCGCCAACCGCACCCGGCCCGAGCTCGCCCCGCTGATCGGGTACCTGGTGAACACCCTGCCGGTGCGCGGGGACCTGTCCGGCGATCCCACCTTCGGCGAGCTGCTGCAGCGGATCCGGACCGCCACGGTCGGCGCGTACGGCCACCAGGACCTGCCGTTCGCGGCCATCGTGGAGGCCGTACGGGCGCCGCGGGACGCGAGCCGCCACCCGCTCTTCCAGGTGGGGTTCATGCTCGCCGAGAACCAGCGCCGGGACCTGAACGTGGCGGGCGTGCAGTGGGAGACCGAGGAGCTGCCCAGCACCGCCGCGAAGTTCGACCTGCTCGTTTCCACCGTGGAGGACGAGGGACGCCTGGTGGTGGCCGCCTCGTACGCCACCGCGTTGTTCGACCCGGCGACCGTGCGCCGGATGCTGGGCCACTTCCGTACTGTGCTCGAGGGGCTCGTCGCCGACCCGGCCCGGCCGCTGTCCCGGCTGCCGCTGCTCACGGCGGCCGAGCTGCGCCAGGAGATCCACGACTGGAACGCCACCCGGGCCGACTACCCGTCGTGGTGCCTGCACGACAAGTTCGAGGCCCAGGTGGCCGCGACCCCCGACGGGATCGCGGTCCGGCTCGACGACGAGACGGTCACGTACGCGGAGCTGAACGCGCAGGCCAACCGCATCGCCCGGCGGCTGCGCGAGCTGGGTGTCGGGCCCGAGGTGCTGGTCGGCGTCTGCACCCAGCGCTCGGTGCGCCGGCTCGCGGGCATCCTGGGCATCCTGAAGGCCGGCGGCGGTTACGTGCCGCTGGATCCGCAGTACCCGGCCGACCGGCTCGCCTTCATGGTGGAGGACGCCCACATGCCGGTGGTCGTCACCGACGACGAGAGTGAGCCGTCGCTGCCCGTGCAGGGCACGGCCGTGGTGTCGCTGGACCGGGACTGGGCTCAGCTCGGCACCCTCGACGGCGGCAACCTCGAGCCGCTGGCCGGCCCGGCGAACACGGCGTACGTCATCTACACCTCCGGATCGACCGGCCGCCCCAAGGGCGTGGTGGTCGAGCACCGCCAGGCGGTCAACTTCGCCACCGGCGAGATCGAGCACTGGCCGCTCGGCCCGGGCGACAAGGTGCTGCAGTTCGCCTCGCTGAACTTCGACGTGTCCGTGCTCGACATGTTCGGGGCCCTGCTGTCGGGGGCCACCCTGGTGCTGGGCCGCAGCGAGACGCTGCTGTCGCCGCCGCGGCTCGCCGAGCTGATCCGCGACCGGGGGATCACGTTCATGTGTCTGCCGCCCGCGGTGCTCAACCTGCTCGCCGACGAGGAGTTCCCCGCGCTGCGGGTGGTCATCGCCGGCGGTGAGGCGTTCTCCTCGGCGCTGGTCCGCAAGTGGGCCCGGCCGGGCATGAAATTCATCAACGGGTACGGACCCACCGAGACCACCGTCGGCTCCACCATGGCCGAGTGCCACGCCGACTCGCCGCTCGACCCGCCCCCGATCGGGCTGCCGTTGCCCAACTACACCGCGTACGTGCTGGACAAGCACCTCAATCCCGTACCGGTCGGTGTCCCCGGTGAGCTGCACCTGGGCGGCGCCGGGGTGGCCCGGGGCTACCTCAACCGGCCGGAGCTCACCGCGGAGAAGTTCATCCGGGACCCGTTCGGCACCGAGCCGGGCGCCCGCCTGTACAAGACCGGCGACGTGGCCCGCCGGCTGCCCGACGGCAACCTGCAGTACCTGGGCCGCTCCGACGACCAGGTGAAGATCCGCGGCCTGCGGGTGGAGCTGGGGGAGATCGAGGCGGTCCTCGCCGAGCACCCGTCCGTGGCCCAGGCGCTGGTGCTGGTCCGCGAGGACGCCGCCGGCCAGAAACAGCTCGTCGGCTACGTCCGCGGCGACGCGCAGCGACCCGCGATCGATGCGACCGACCTGCGCGTGCACATGGCCGCCCGGATGCCGGCCTTCATGGTGCCCGCCCACCTGGTGGTGCTGGACGCGTTCCCGCTCAACGCCAACGGCAAGGTGGACCGCGCCGCGCTGCCGGCGCCGGAGGACACCGGCCACGACGCGGGCTACGTCGCCCCGCGCACGCTGGTCGAGGCGGTGCTGGCGGACATGTTCGCCGCCTTGCTGCGGCGCGACCGGGTCGGTGCCGAGGACAGCTTCTTCGACCTCGGTGGCAACTCGCTGCAGGCCATGCAGCTGATCGCGCAGCTGCGCAAGGAGCTCGCCGTCGACTCGGACGTCTCGGCGATCTTCCTGGCCCCCACCCCCGCGCAGCTGGCCGAGATGCTGCGGGACCGGCACGGGCTGGAGGACACCCGCCTCGACGAGATCGACCTCGACGCCCTCGAGGAGGCGCCCGCCGGCGCGGGCTCCCTTCCGGCGGACCCGGTCGCCACGGCGAGCAGGATCGTGGCGATGAACGACGGGCCCGCGGACCGGCCGCTCTTCCTGGTCCACGCGGTCGGCGGCACGGTCTACGGGTACGCGGGCCTGGCCGGCCGGCTCGACGACACGCTGCGGGTGTACGGCATCAGCGCCGCCGGCCCCGGCGAGTTCGCGGCGGACCTCGACGAGATGGTGACCCGTTACGTCGCGCAGGTACGGGCCGAGCAGCCGGAGGGTCCGTACCGGCTGGGCGGATGGTCACTGGGCGGTCTGGTGGCGCTGGAGATGGCCCACCGGCTGGAGCGCGACGGCGCCGAGGTGGCGCTGGTGGCGTTGCTCGACTCCCCGAGCGAGCCGGCCGACCTGACCGGCCTGTCCGAGGACGCCGCCGCGCGCCAGTTCGTCGTCGACGCGGCGCGGGCACTCGGCCCCGCGGTCGGCGACCAGCCGGAGGGCGACGCCGCGGAGCAGCTGACCTGGCTGGCGGACCGGCTCACCCACGGTTCCGGCGACGCCGAGGCGGCCCGGACGGAGATCGAGCGGCGTTTCGCGGTCTTCCGTGAGCAGACGCGGCTCATCGCGGGACACCGGCCCCGGGCCGCGGCCGCCCGCACGGTGGTCGTCACGGCGGAGCAGTCGTACGACTTCACGCCGCACTGGCGAGGCGTTCTCGGTCCGGACACCGATTACCGGACCGTGGCGGGCGATCACTACTCCTTCCTGCAGCCGCCGGGGGTGGACGCGCTGGCCGCGATCCTGCGCGAGCGGGTGTCGTGAGTTCCGGCCGCTGAGTTGTGGACATGGCTACGGCCGCCCCGGCCCGGCGCCGGGGCGGCCCCGCGGGAGGTACGGGATCGATGGGCGGCGAGGCGCAACGGGCGGCGCTGACGGCCCGGCTGGGCCTGCCTCACCGGGGTGGGGTGCGGGCGGACGGCCCGGTCGTGTCCTTCGGGACGGCCGGGCCGGTGTCCGCGTTCGCCCTCTCCGCGGTGGGCGGCACGGTGCACGAGTACGCCGCCCTCGCCCGCGACCTCGACGGCACCTGCCGGATCCAGGGCATCGAGGCGGACGGCCTGTACGCCGGGACAGCCCTTCCGGACTCTCTGAACGCCATGGTCGCCCGCACCGCGGACCTGGTACGGCGCAGCCAGCCGGACGGGCCGTACCGGCTGATCGGCTGGTCGGGCGGCGGGATCGTGGCGTACGAGACGGCGCGGCATCTGGAGGCCGAGGGCGGGATCGTCGACCTCGTGGTGCTGATGGATGCGCCGTACCGCACGGGCCGGTGGCGGCCGGACCCGGCGGACGACCTTGCGGCGCTCTTCGCCGGCGAGGTGCTGCGTGGGCTGGGCCGCCCGGCGCGCGTACCGCCCGGGTTGTCGGCGGCGCAGCACCTCGCTCTGCTCGCGGGTCACGTGGCCGATCGTCCGGCCCCGCCCGGAACCCTGCTGAGCGACCTCGAACGCTGGTACGCCGTCTTCGTGGCGCGAACCGCCGCATTGTCCGGATACCGCGCGCTGGGGCACCTCGGCGCGGCGGCGGTCCTGGTCTCGGCGCACGGTTCCCAGGACTGGGCGCCGTACTGGCGTGGCCGGTTCCGCGGCGGTGTCCGCGAGCTGTCCACGACCGCGGGGCACTACGGCATCCTGCATCCGCCCGCGGTGGCCACGACCGCGGCGGCGATCCGGGCGGCACTGTGATGAGCCATTCGTCGGACACCGGACGGTTAGCGGACCTTCACGGTCCGACATGGGAACATTTCACCTCGGCGGGAAATCGGCCGGTTCGCTCGAGGGGGAGAGTTCTCGGTTCCGCCGTCTACACTCGACAGTCGTGTTCGTTTCGGGGGCGACACCACCGTGTTCACGAACGGAATGGGCATACCGATGCCGGACGAGGGTTTGTGGTGAGTAGCCCGCTCGACGGCCCGGTCCGCCTCGACATCCTCGGTCAGCTGCAGGCGTGGCACGGGGACAAGCCGGTGCCGCTCGGATCGGTCAAACAGCGGGTGGTCCTGGGTGCGCTGGCGCTGCACGCCAACCGGCCCATCGGCCGGGAGCAGCTCATCGACGCGGTGTGGGGCGCCGACGCACCCGCATACGCGGTCAACCTCCTGCAGAAGCACGTGTCCGGGCTGCGCCAGGTGCTCGACCCGGTCCGCTCCGCCCGCTCGCGCTCCGAGGTGCTGTCCTGGACCGACGCCGGATACCTGCTGTCCGTGCCCCCGGACCACCTCGACCTCGAGCGCTTCGACCGAGGCCTCACCGCGGCGCGGGCGGCCCGGGCGGCGGGCGACCTGACGACGGCTTCCGAGCGCCTGCACGCCGCGCTGGCCCTGTGGCGCGGCCCGGTCCTCGACGGCCTGAGCAGCCCACTGCTGGACGCCGAACGCGACCGGCTCGCCGAGCGTCACATCCTCGCCCTCGAGGAACGCATCGACATCGACCTGGCCCTCGGCAACGACCAGGATCTGGTGGCGGAGCTGCGCCGGCTGGTCGCCGCCCACCCGCTGCGGGAACGGCTGCGCGGGCTGCTCATGCGCGCGCTGTACCGCGACGGGCGCCAGGGTGAGGCCCTGGCCGCTTTCCGCGAGGCCCGCGAACACCTCCTGGCCGAACTGGGCATCGATCCGGATCCGGAGCTGCAGACGCTGCATCAGCGCATCCTCAACGGCGAGGCCGAGATCTTCCGGCGTGCCCCGGCGGCTCACCCGTCCGTGCCGACGCCCGCGCCGGCGCCGGCGCCCCGGGAGGCGCCGGCGGCGCCGTCCGGGCCGGCGCAGCTGCCGCACGCCCTGGCGCACTTCACCGGCCGTACGGCCGAGCTGGACCGGCTGACCGCGCTGGCCGGCACCGACCACAGCGTGATGATCGTGGCGATCACCGGCACCGCGGGGGTCGGCAAGACCTCGCTGGCGCTGCAGTGGGCGCACCGGGTGGCCTCCGATTACCCCGACGGCCAGCTGTACGTGAACCTCAGGGGCTTCGACCCGCAGGGCGGCCCGATGGACCCCGGCGTGGTGCTGCGCGGCTTCCTGGAGGCGTTCGGGGTGCCGGCCCAGCAGATCCCCGCCGCCGTGCCGGACCGGGCGGCCCGTTTCCGCAGCCTGCTGGCCGGGCGGCGGGTGCTGGTGGTGCTCGACAACGCGCGCGACACCGATCAGGTGCTGCCGCTGCTGCCCGGCACGCCCGGCAGCGCCGCGGTGGTCACCAGCCGCCGCCGCCTCTCCGCGCTGGTCGCCGCCGGGGCGGTGCCGGTGACCCTGGACCTGCTGACCGAGGAGGACGCCGCGCTGCTGCTGGCCCGCCGGTTCGGCGCCGAGCGGGCCGCCGCCGAGCCCGAGGCCGTGGCGGGCCTGGTCGCCATGTGCGCCGGGCTGCCGCTGGCCCTGGCCATCGTCGCCGCCCGGGCCGCCGCTTTCCCGCACCACCGGCTGGCCGCCCTGGCCGCGGAGCTGCGCGAGGCGACCGGCCGGCTCGACGCGTTCATGGGCGAGACGGAGAGCAGCGACGCCCGGGCCGTGCTCTCCTGGTCGTACCAGCAGCTCAGCGAGGACGCCGCCCGCCTCTTCCGGCTCCTCGGCGTGCATCCCGGGCCCGAGATCACGTATGCGGCGGCGGCCAGCCTGGCCGGGGTGCCCGTACGGCAGGTGCGGCGGCTGCTCGGTGAGCTGTCCGGGGCACACCTGCTGGAGGAACGGGCGCCGGGGCGGTTCGCCTTCCACGATCTGCTGCGGGCGTACGCGGCCGAGCAGGCGCACGACATCGACCCCGAGCCGGAGCGGCGCGCCGCGACCCGTCGCGTCCTCGACCACTACCTGCACACCTCGCACGGCGCGGACCGGTTGCTGTACGCGTACCGGGAACCCATCGAGGTCGACCCCGCCGACCCGGCGGCGACCGTCGTGACCTTCACCGGCACCGAGCCCGCCCTGGCCTGGTTCATGACCGAACAGTCCGTCCTGGTGGAGGCGATCATGCACGCTACCGAGGCCGGTTTCCCGGCGCACGCCGCCCAGCTGACCTGGACGATCACGGCGTTCCTCAACTACCAGGGCAAGTGGCACGCGTGGGCCGGCTGCCTGCGCGCGGCCCTGGAGGCCTGCACCCGGACCGGGGACGTGAACGGCGCCGCGCTCGCCCATCGGCTGCTCAGCATCGCGCTGCTCCAGCTGGACTGCCTCGACGCGGCCGCGGAGCACGCCCAGCAGGCGCTCGAGTTGTACGGCAAGTCCGGCGAGAAGGCCCGCGGCGCCCGCCTGCACCTGGACCTCGGCCGGATCCTGGAACGCCAGAGCGACTACGCCGCCGCGCTCGAACGGGCCCGGCTGGCCCGGGACCTGTTCCGGGAGGCGGGGGACCGGTCCGGCGAGGCGGACGCGTTGAACTGGATCGGCTGGTATTCCGCCAACCTCGGGCAGCACACCGACGCCCTGCGGTTCTGTCGGGAGTCGCTGGAGTTGCACCGCGCTGTCGGTGACTATCCGGGTCAGGCCGACACCTGGGACACCCTCGGCTTCGCCACCCACCAGCTCGGTGACTACGGCGAGGCGACGGTCTGCTTCGAGCACGCCCTGGAGCTCTGGCGCCGGCTCGGCGACCGGTACGAGGTGGCGACCACCCTGCTCCGCCTCGGCGACACCCGGCAGGCGGCCGGCGACACCGTTGCGGCCGGCGCGCTGTGGCGCGAAGCCGGCGACATCCTCGACGACCTCGGCCATCCACAGGCCGACCAGCCGCGGGCCCGGCTCGCGGGAGAGAACCTCGTCCATCCACTTCGGAAAGGTGAATGACAATGTCCGACGCCACGAAACGCACAACCGGGCGGCGCTCCACGGCCGTCCTGCTCGGGGGTCTGGCCGCCGGGGCGGTGCTCGGTGCGGCGCTGGGGGTGGCCGGCGACACCGCCGGCGACACGTCGGTGAAGGACCAGTTCCGCTCAGCCTTCACGCCGGGCGCGGTGGAGGCGGAGAGCCTCCCCATGAACCGGATCGTCGTCACCGAGCCCTGATCGGCGAGCGACATGATCTCCCCAGCGCTACGGATCACGCCTGCGGCCCCGGATCCGGTGGAGGTGGATCCGGCCGCTCGTGCCGGGTGGCCGGTGGTCCTGGTGTCGATGCCGTTCATGGACATCGACTGGCCCTCCATCCAGCTCGGCCTGCTGGGAGAGATCGTGCGGGGGCACGGCTTCCCGGTACGCACGCTGCACGCCAACCTGGACTTCGCGGTCCGCATCGGCGCCGGCTGGTACCGCCAGCTCGGGGGCCGCAAGGCGCGGCTGGTGGCCGAGTGGCTGTTCTCGGTGGAGGCGTTCGGGCCGGAGGCGCCCGACCAGGACGGCCGTCTGCTCGACGACTTCGCCGCCGAGCTCGCGGACCTGGGCGACGACGGCGACGGCGGGGACAGCGGCGGCCGGGACTGGCGGGAACGGCTGCTGCACACCCGCCGCGTCGACGTGCCCGCGTACCTGGACCGGCTGGCGGCCGACCCGATGTGGGACGGCGTCAAGGTCGTCGGGTTCACCTCGACGTTCCAGCAGAACGCCGCGTCGTTCGCGCTCGCCCGCCGCCTGAAGCGGGACCACCCGGAGATGGTCACCATCTTCGGCGGCGCGAACTTCGACGGCGAGATGGGGCCGGAGTGGGTCCGGGCCGTGCCCGGCGTGGACTACGCCGTCGTGGGGGAGGCGGACACCGCCCTTCCCCGGCTGCTCGACCGGCTCGTCGCCGGCGCTCCGGCCGCGGCGGAGCCCGGCGTGACCTGCCGCGTCGGCGACGAGGTCGTGACCACGGCGCCGGCCCCGCCG
This sequence comes from Actinoplanes sp. NPDC049316, assembly GCF_040677315.1. Lineage (NCBI taxonomy): Bacteria > Bacillati > Actinomycetota > Actinomycetes > Micromonosporales > Micromonosporaceae > Actinoplanes > Actinoplanes sp. NPDC049316. The sequence continues at coordinate 91,941 of NZ_JBFAQM010000023.1, forward strand.
CTGCGGCAGCTCGACGACCTTCCCGCGCCGGACTACACCGAGTACTTCGAGCGGGCCGGGCGGCTGGGCCTGCTGCCGCGTACGGGGCCGGGCGGGGTGCCGATCCCGTTCGAGTCGTCGCGCGGCTGCTGGTGGGGCGAGAAGCACCACTGCACGTTCTGCGGGCTCAACGGCTCGACGATGCTGTTCCGGGCCAAGTCGCCACAGCGGATGGCCGACGAGTTCGTCACCCAGGCCCGGCGCTACCACAGCTTCCGCTTCCACGGCGTCGACAACATCGTGGACATGGGCTACCTCAAGGACCTGTTCCCGGTGCTCGCCGCCGGGGGCGTGACCTACCAGATCTTCTACGAGGTCAAGGCCAACCTGACCCGCGCGCAGGTGCGTACGCTGGCGCAGGCCGGCGTCACGCAGATCCAGCCGGGCATCGAGTCGCTGAGCTCGCGGGTGCTGCGGCTGATGCGCAAGGGCGCCCGCGCCGCGCAGAACATCAACCTGCTGCGCTGGGCGGCGTACTACGGGGTCGAGGTCGGCTGGAACCTGCTGTACGGATTCCCCGGCGAGACCGAGCAGGACTACGCGGAGCAGGCCGCCCTGCTGCCGCACCTGGTGCACCTCCAGCCGCCGACCGGCGCCGGCCGGTTGTGGATCGAGCGGTTCAGCCCGCTGTTCGGCCAGTCACCGTCGCGGACCCCGGAGGCGAGCTACCGGTACGTCTACCCGCCCACGGTCGACCTCGCCAAGGCGGCCTACTTCTTCGAGTACGACCTGCCCGGCGCGCTGCCGCAAAGTGCGTACAGCGCGCTGGTGAAGGAGACCGCGGCCTGGGTCGACACGTGGTCCACCGGCCGGCGTCCCGCCCTGACGTACTGGTCGTCGCCCGGGCTGGTGCAGATCTACGACGGCCGGCATCCGGGGGCCGAGGGGACGTACACCTTCGAGGGCCCGCTCGCCGACCTGTACGCCGCCTGCAGCGACCGGCCGATCGCCGCCACGGCGGTCCACGAGCGACTGGGCGGGAGCCTCACGGTGGCGCAGATCCACGAGGCCTTCCACGAGTTCGCCGACCGGGGGCTGATGGTGCTCGACGAGTCGCTCGCGCTGGCCCTGGCATTGCCCGCCGGTCCGCCCCGGTGACATCCTGATCATCCGCGGCCCGGCCGCCCGTCCTTCGAGGTGTGCATGCACGACTCCCCGGTCCTGCGCCCGTTCGTCGAGGGCGACCTGCCCTTCCTGGAACGGCTGGACACCGATCCCGACGCGCTCGGCCCGTACGAGTGGGCGGGCTTCACCGACGCGCGGGCCCGCCGCCGCCGGTGGGAGACCGACGGCTACATCGGTGCCCGCTCGACGGCGCTGGCGGTCGTACGCCCCGACGACCTGGTGATCGGCATCGCCAGCTGGGAGGCGCGGACCCGGGGCGGTCCGATCGGCGGCTGTTACGAGATCGGCCTGGCCCTCCTGCCGGAGCATCGCGGTCGCGGCTACGGCACCGCGGCGCAGAGCATGCTCGTGCAGTACCTGCTTCGGTACACGACCGCGAACCGGCTCGAGGCACAGACCGACGCCGAGAACGTCGCCGAGCAGACGGCGCTGGAGAAGATCGGCTTCCGGCGCGAGGGCCTGCTCCGCGGGGTCCGCTTCCGGCACGGCGTCTGGCGCGACATGGTCATCTACGGCCTGCTCCGCGACGAGGTGGAGATCCCGCTCGAATGAGACGCAGAAACCGGGCTGTGGTGATGGCCGGTGTCGTGGTGCTGGCCTCGGCCGTCACCGGCGGGGCTCTCGCGCTGGCCCGCGACGAGCCGGATCCCGATGCCGTCAAGCCGACGGCTCTGCTGCTCGAGACCGGGGAGTGGCACTCCGACATCCCCGGCTTCGATGACGCGTCGGTGAGTACGGGCACCCATGTGGGACTCTCCGGGAAACCGATCACCACCCGGTTGTGGACCGTACGGAACTCAGAAGGCACGCTCACCGTCCGGCAGTTCGTCCAGCGTCAGGAAGACGACGAGGAGGCGCACGACGTCTTCGTGGACGAGGACGACGGCCCGATCTTCCGGAAGAAGTTGGGCGGTGCCGACAAGCTGACCGTGACATCGGCTCCGCATGCGGACGAAGCAGTCGGATACTGCGTCTCGCGGGCGCCGAGGTGTTCCATCCTCTCGTACCGCATGCGGTACGGCGCCTACCTGGTGGAGTTCAGCATGGCGGACGGCGGCTTCACCACGACGAGCGGGGAGGCGATGCTGGAAACCCTTGACAGGGCCGTCGCGTCGCGGCTGGCCTGACCGGCACCCCTCATCTCCTGCCGCGGACGAAGAGCGCGATGGTGAACCCGTCGACGCGGGTCTGTGTCACCTGCCGGAACGAGCCGGTCAGCACCGCCTGCTGAGCGGGTGTCAGCTGGTCGGTGGGGCCGGCACGACGGCCGGTCTCCAGGTTGTCGCCGCTGAGCACCCAGACCCGGTCCGTGCCCGTCAGGCAGGCCGCGGGGTCGGCGCACTCGGTCGCCCACAGCGACGCGTCCGCCACTTCGTCCGACTGCAGCAGCACGTCCTTCGGTACGTCGTCGCCGAGGTAGTAGCGCAGGGCGATGTCGGTGAAGTGCCAGCCGTCGCGGGGCGCGTAGATGATCCCGTCGCCGGGGCGGTCCTGCGCGTGGATCAGCGCCGCGGCTCGGCGGTAGTCGAAGCCGGAGTGCGTACGGCGGATCTCCTCCTGGGCGGGCAGCCCGATCGCGGCGAGTACGAGCACGACCGTCAGGCCCAGCGGTAGCCGAAGGTCTGCGAGGGCCCGGCCGGCGAGTGCGCACAGCAGCGGGACGACGAACACGAGGTACCGGCCCACGAACATCGGTGTGACGAGCTGGTCGACCGCGTACAGGGTCAGCACCGGCAGCAGCGCCGACAGCAGGAGCAGCGGCGCCCGGCGGTCCCGGGTGCGCAGCGCCATGACCGCGAAGGCGCCCACCGCGCCGCCGATCACTCCCGACAGGAAGACGGTCTGCAGGACGTCGGCCAGGTCCGCCGGTTCCGCCGCGGACAGCCAGTCGAGCTGGGTGGCGCGCTGGCCCATGCCCAGCAGCGCGAACGGGACCACGCCCGCGGCCGCGACGACGACGGTGGCGAGCCATGCCGCCACCGCGCGGCGCCTGATCACCGCGACGGCCACGGCGTGCCCGATTAGCAGGAGCAGGGCGATCTGGTGGGACCAGCCGAGCAGCAAGACGCTTGTCGTGTACGCGAGCCACGCCCACCACCGCGCCGAGTCGAGCGCGCGGAGCAGCAGCAGCGTCGCCGTCACGGAGAACAGGGCGGCCAGGGCGTAGCCGCGGGCCTCCTGCCCGTAGCGCGACACCACAGGCATCGCGGCCACGAGCAGCCCGGCCGTCAGTGCGGCGCGCGGACCCCAGAGCCGCCGGGCGAGCAGCGCGGTCACGGCTGCGGTCGCCGTGGCGGCGAACATGGACGGCAGCCGCAGGACGAGGACCGAGTCGCCGAACCCGGCCATCACGTGCGCCAGCAGGTAATACGGCACGGTGACGCCGTCGATGTGCCGGCCCAGCTCGACGATCTGCGGCACCGTCCGATGCGCCGCGCTCCACGTCGCCAGCTCGTCGCGCCACGGCTCGGGCGTCCCGGCCCGGAACGCCACGACGACACCCGTCACCAGGGCCGGCACGAGCCAGCACAGCCACCGGGCGCGCAGCCGGTCACCGAGGGTGGGTTCCACCGCCGGCTCGGGCCGCGGCGGAGCGAGGGGTGCGAGCGTCTGCACACCCTCAGCGTCGCAGGTCAGCCTGTGCGCCGCTGGTACAGCGCGATAGTTCCCAGCGGTAGCAGCCAGTAACCGGTCCGCCGGTACTCGGCCGCGAACTTCGCCCGCAGCGCGTCCCCGGCGTCGGCCATGGGGTCCCCGGGGTGGCGAGCGCCGACGTACCAGACCCGCTGCGCGTCGAAACACGTCAGCTCCGGGCACTCGACCGCCTCCAGCGCGCCCGCCTCCGCCGCGGACCGGCGCAGCAGCAGGTCCGCCGGCCTGGACTCGTGACGCAGCTCGTAGTCGAGGCCGGCGCGCAGGGACCACGTACCGATGCGGCCGTAGACGACCCCGTCACCCGGCTGCAGGCCGGCGCGCACGATCGCCGCGGCCCGGCGGAAGTCCATGCCGCCGTGCGCGGCGGGGCCGCGCACCACCTGCTGCGTCTCGAAACCGACCCCGACGACCAGGACCAACGCCACGACGGTACGGCCGGGCAGACCGCGCAGGGCCACGGCGGCGAGCAGGGCCAGCGGGGCGACGACGAACAGCACGTAGCGCGGCACCCACAGCGGCGACGTGACGAACGAGACCGCGATGAGCAGCGCGGGCGGGATGACGGCCAGCGCCGCCAGCTCGCCGAGCAGCCGCGGGCATTCCCACCGGGCGGCGACCGCGAGGCCGACGACGAACAGGCCGGCGACGGGCGCCCCGAAGATCACGCCGGGGGCGATCAGGATCTGGTGCAGGTCCATCGGGGGGATCCACTCGAGCTGCGTGCCGCGCTGCGCCAGCCCGAGCCGGATCAGCGGCGAGACCAGCAGCACCGCGGCGGCGACCACGGCGGTCCAGCGGACCAGGACACGGCGGTCGCGCCGCGCCACCACGGCGAGGACGTGCCCGCTGAGCACCAGCAGCCCCATCATGTGCGTGTAGCCGAGCAGCGTGAGTGCGGTGCCGTACGCGATCCACCGCACCCACGTCGGCCTGCCCAGCGCCACCTGCAGCAGAAGCGTCGCGAGAACCGCGAAGAAGAAGGCGATCCCGTACGCGCGAGCTTCCTGCGCGTACCGCGACAGCTGCGGTACGGCGGCCACGATGAGCCCGGCGGTCAGCCCGGCGCCGGGGGTGAACAGGCGCCGGCCGAGCTCGCCGACGAGCCCCACCCCCAGCACGACGGCGATCAGGGACGGCAGCCGGATCGCCGCCACGGAGTCCCCGACCGCGGCCGTCCAGAAGTGCACGAACAGGTAGTACGGCGCGATGACACCGTCCATGGTCCGGGCCAGCTCGAGGATCTGCCCCGGCGTACGCGTGGCCGCCGACCACGTCGCGTGCTCGTCCCAGCCGAGCGCCGGCCGGGTCAGCCCGACCGAGCCGACGACCAGCATCGCGAGGGCGGGCAGGGCGGCGGGGTGGACGAGCTGCGCGATCCGCCTCACCGGGGCCTCCCCGGCGCCTGTCTGTTCTGTCCGGGTCAGGGTCGCGGCGGTCACGTCGTCCGGTTCTAGCGGCAGCCGGTGAATCGGAGACGCTGAATGGGGTACGCACAGATGAACGCCGGGACAGGTGTGCGCCGCCACACTCCCGGATTCTGGACCGCACTGGCCGAGAATGGCCGCTCGTGAGAGGCTTACCCGCATGACCGCTGCTGTTGAGCGCCGCTTCGTGGCCCGTCGCCACGTCGACTACGGCCGCGTCCGCAGCGCGATGTGTCCGGCTTCCTGACGCCGCCCGACTGATTTTCTCGGGCGCGCCCGACGCGCCGGCTTCCTCCAGACACTGATGTCGCGAGCCCTGCCGTGAGCGTCGCAGCGTGCCCACGATCTCCGGAGGACCGCCGCCATGGCGCCCAGCAATACCCCCGCAGCCCCCGCAGCCCGCCCCCGCAAGGCGCGCGGCGAGGGCCAGTGGGCGCTCGGACACCGTGAACCCCTCAACCCGAACGAGCGGATGAAGAAGGACGACAACCCGCTCAACGTCCGGGCCCGCATCGAGAACATCTACGCGCACACCGGCTTCGCGGGCATCGACCCGCAGGATCTGCGCGGCCGTTTCCGCTGGTGGGGCCTCTACACCCAGCGCCGGCAGGGCATCGACGGCGGCCGTACGGCGGTGCTCGAGCCGCACGAGCTCGAGGACGAGTACTTCATGCTCCGCGTGCGCATCGACGGCGGTGCGCTGAGCCTCGCGCAGCTGCGCACGATCGGCGGGATCTCCACCGAGTTCGCCCGCGACAGCGCCGACATCACCGACCGGCAGAACATCCAGCTGCACTGGATCCGCGTCGAGGACATGCCGGAGATCTGGCGCCGGCTCGAGGCGGTCGGCCTGGAGACCACCGAGGCCTGCGGTGACTGCCCGCGCGTGGTGCTGGGCAGCCCGGTCGCCGGCGTCTCGACCGAGGAGGTCGTGGACCCGAGTTGGGCGATCGACACGATCGTCGAGCGCTACCTGGGCGACCCGCGCTACTCCAACCTGCCCCGCAAGTTCAAGACGTCGATCTCCTGGCTGGCCGACACGCCGCACGAGGTCAACGACATCGCCATGCTCGGCGTCGTCCACCCGCAGCACGGCCCCGGCTTCGACCTCTGGGTCGGCGGCGGCCTCTCCACCAACCCGCGGCTCGCCGAGCGGCTGGGCGTCTGGGTGCCGCTCGAGGAGATCCCCGACGTCTGGGAGGGCGTGGTCGGGATCTTCCGGGACTACGGCTACCGGCGCCTGCGCAACCGCGCCCGGCTCAAGTTCCTGCTGGCCGACTGGGGCGTGGCGAAGTTCCGCGAGGTGCTCGAGAAGGAGTACCTGGGCCGGGCCCTCATCGACGGACCGCCGCCGGAGCTGCCCGAGAAGCCGATCGACCACATCGGCGTGCACAAGCAGCGCGACGGGCGCAACTACGTCGGCGCCGCCCCGGTCGTCGGCCGCTCCTCCGGTACGCAGCTCAGCAAGCTGGCCGACCTGGTGGCGGCGCACGGATCAGACCGGGTACGCCTGACCCCGTACCAGAAGCTTCTGGTTCTTGATATCGCCGACGACCAGGTGGAACCGTTGATCGCGGGCCTGCGCGGCATCGGGCTGGAGGCCCGGCCGTCGGCCTGGCGCCGCGGCACCATGGCCTGCACCGGCATCGAGTACTGCAAGCTCGCCATCGTCGAGACCAAGGCGCGCGGCGAGGAGCTGGTGGCCCGGCTCGAGGAGCGGATCAAGGACTTCGACGCCGACATCTCGATCCACATCAACGGCTGCCCGAACGCCTGCGCCCGCACCCAGGTCGCCGACATCGGGCTCAAGGGTCAGCTGGTCATGAACGCCCACGGCGAGCAGGTCGAGGGCTTCCAGATCCACCTCGGCGGCGGACTGGGCATGGCGCAGGGCCAGACGGCCGGTTTCGGCCGCAAGGTGCGCGGCCTCAAGGCCACCGCCGAAGAGCTTCCCGACTACGTCGAGCGGCTCGCTCGTCGCTACCTGGAGGGGCGGACCGACGGCGAGGCCTTCGCCGACTGGGTCGTCCGGGCCGACGAGGAGTTGCTGAAGTGAGCGACGCCAGAAGCACCCCGCTGTACTGCCCCTACTGCGGCGAAGAGGACCTCTACCCCAACGAGGCCTCGCACGGAGCGTGGGAGTGCCACTCCTGCGCCCGAGTTTTCACGGTCAAGTTCAACGGGCTGCTTTCCAAGGGAGTGAACCGATGACTGTCGTGACAGCCGCCAACCTCGGCCTCGTCAACCTGGGCTTCTCTCAGCCCGCCGACCCGGCCCGCCGGTCCGCCGCCGAACTGTCGTCACTGGCCGCCGAGGGCGCCGCGCTTCTGAAGGACGCGCCGGCCGAGGACATCGCGCGCTGGGCCGCCTCGACGTTCGGCGAGCGGTTCTGCGTGACCAGTTCCATGGCCGACGCCGTCGTCGCGCACCTGTTCTCGCGGGTCGCACCCGGCGTCGACGTCGTCTTCCTCGACACCGGCCTGCACTTCCCGGAGACGCTCAAGATCCGCGACACGGTCGCCCGGACGATGAACGTCAACGTCCGCTCCATCCGCCCGCGGATGACCGTCGGCCAGCAGGACGGCGAGTTCGGCCCCCGGCTGTTCGCCCGCAACCCCGACGAGTGCTGCTTCCTGCGTAAGGTCGAGCCGCTGGAACGCGCCCTCGCCGACTACGACTCCTGGGCCACCGGCCTGCGCCGCGACGAGTCCCCGACCCGCGCGAACACCCCGGTGGTGGCGTTCGACGCGAAGAAGGGCAAGGTCAAGGTCAACCCGATCGCGGCCTGGGCCCAGTCCGATGTGGACCGCTACATCGCCCGCTGGAACGTCCCGGTCAACGAGCTCTTCAAGAAGGGGTACGGCTCGATCGGCTGCTGGCCGTGCACCCGGCGGACGAAGGCCGGCGAGGACCCGCGCGCCGGTCGCTGGGCGATGTTCGAGAAGACCGAATGCGGCCTGCACCAGTGAATCCGGCGCCGGTCAGACCCGGCGCTTCGGGGGTCGCCGTCGCACTGGTCGCCCACGGCAGCCGGGACCCGCGCGCTGCGCGGGCCACCGAGGCGCTGGCGGCCGCGGTGCGCGCGGAGCACCCGGGGTGGGACGTGCGCGCGTCGTATCTCGACCACAGCGTGCCGCGGCCCCGCCAGGTGCTCGCGTCGTTCGCGGCGGCGGGTCACCGGCGGGCGGTGATGGTGCCGCTGCTGCTGACGGCCGCCTACCACGGCCGCGTCGACGTGCCGGGCGAGATCACCGCTGCGCGGGCCGAGGGCGTACGGCTGGACGTCACGCTGGCCGATGTGCTGGGGCCGGTCGGCGGGCGCGTGCCGGAGCTGCTGCTGGACGGCCTGGAATCAAGGCTGCGGTCTGCGGGCGTCGTGGAGTCGGTGGACGGGCTGGTGCTTGCGGCTGCCGGGACTCGGGACGCCGGTGCGCGGGGGACCGTGGAGCAGGCGGCGGCGGCCCTGAGCGAGCGTCTCGGCGTTCCGTGCCGGGTCGCCTATGCCTCGGCCGCCCCGCCGCTCGCCGGGGACGCCGTACGCGATCTTGCCGGGTCGGGGTGCCGGCGGGTGGGGGTGGCGTCGTACTTCCTCGCGCCCGGGCTGCTGTGGGACGCGGCCGTGGCGTCGGCTCGGGAAGCCGGGGCGCGGGTGGTGGCCGAGCCGCTCACCGATGTCCCCGCCGTGGTGGAGCTGGTGGCTGCCCGGGTGGCCGCCGCTGTCCGGGCCGAGGCCGCGTACGCCGCCTGAGGCGATGCTTGATCCTCGTTACGGCGTGGCTTCCATGCCTGCCGCGCTTGTCCCGCGGTCGGGTGCTTGGGGCGGCTTCCGTAGTCGGGTTCGTGTGGCGGCGGTTACGCCTAACGGTCGACTGTGTGTTTCCGGGTGATCGCCTTGCGTGTGCCGGCGGGGCGGGATTCGTCCACAGCGGAGGGTGTAGGAGCGCAAGCCAATGGTGTCAACGATTGCGATGATTTCGAGATCATTTCGCGAAGATCCGTGATCTCATTCATGCCCTGCGTCACCATTGCTTGCGGTAATCGCGTGGAAACCGTCGATGATTCCCGGAGAGCACGACGCCCCGGCGCCGTCATGGGCCCGGGGCGTGAATGCTGTGAGGGATTGTTCAGGCGGTGGGAGCGCCGACCCGCAGGCCGCCGCGACGCTTCACGGCGCGCCGCTCGTCCTCGCTCATACCGCCCCATACGCCGGCGTCCTGACCGGACTCGAGTGCCCACTGCAGGCAGGACTCGGTCACGGGGCACCGGCGGCACACGGCCTTGGCCTGCTCGACCTGCAGGAGCGCGGGGCCGGACGTCCCGATCGGGAAGAACAGCTCCGGGTCCTCGTCGCGGCAGATCGCATCGTGGCGCCAGTCCATGGCGGCAACACTCCTTGTTTCGGATGGGGTAACGAAATGGTGCGGACTTACTACTTACTTTTATCTGCATACGCCGTGACGACCGACGGACAGCGTTCGTCCGGTCACCAGTGCGTGAGCAAGCTTTTGTTCAGGACGCCGTTCCGCGTCTTCGGATAAGGAACGCGGGCGAGCGGCATCCGGTTACTTCATATCGCTTGTGAATGCTTTCACGAACTCCCGCGATGTCAAGGGTAGCGCTCGGAAAATCTCCGAGCGGGTGAGCTAGCTCACGACCCCTTTGTCCGGTTCCGGGGCATCTCCCGGTACCGGCGGATGAACGCTCCCATCAATGTAGTACGGTACCGGCCGCGTTGCCGACCTTTTGGCCGTGTTTCTGTAACGGATCGTGAGGGGCGACCAGAACCGCCTACCCAGTCCTCAGCAGATCACACGCAGCGCTTGGGGAACGGACAGAAAGTGCACCTTCTGACGCTCACCCAGGTAATCCCCGTCGAGCTGGAACGCCTGGGGGCGGCTGGCGACCACGGTGAACTCGGCCTGATCGTGCAGCCGGAGCACGTGGCGGCCCCGCGGATCCGGATGCCGAACCGTCATTTGCGTCACTGTCCGTGTTGTCGTCGCCACACCTAGGCTACGAAGGGCCAGAACGTCAAGTCCTCGATCGAACGAGGCGTCCGGATTGGGGTTGATGGGGCGGTCGCCCACGTACGTCCACGGAGCCGTGTTCTGGACGATGACGGTGCCCAGTCCGGACTCCGGCTCCTCACCCGGGCGCTCGATCGTCAAGGGCGGCGCTTTGCGATCCTCGCCCGACAGCACCTGACCGATCAGGGACCGTACATAAAGGCCCGGAGTGGACGTACGGCCGCGCAGACGCGCCTGCTCCACCCGGCGGGTCACGGCGGCATCGAGCCCCATCCCGGCGGTGAAGGTGAAATAGCGGTCGTCGGCGCGGCCCAACCCGATCACCCGGTGCCGCCCCGAGCGCAACCCGTCCAGGATCACGCCGGTCCCCTCGACCCAGTCGCGGGGTAACCCGAGCGCGCGGGCGAAGACATTGGTGGAGCCGCCGGGAACCACTGCGAGCGCCGGCAGCCGGAAAGCAGGCGAAGTGCCGCGGGACGTGAGCCCCGGCTCGGCGGTCATCAGCCCGTTGACCGCCTCGTTCACCGTGCCGTCGCCGCCCAGCGTCACCACGACGTCGACGCCGCTCTCCGCGGCGGCCCGGGCCAGCGACGTGGCGTGCCCGCGCTTCAGCGTGTACTCCACGGTCAGTTCGACCTCGCTGCGCAGGGCTCGGACCAGCACGTCTCGGCTGCGCTCACTCGTCGTGGTGGCCTTGGGGTTAACCACCAGTAACGCTCGCATGGGCGGCACTGTACCCCTCGGTACCCCGCTGAGCTGGCCGGTATCGTACAGCGGTGACTTCCCCCGCGACCCTGGTCTGGGCGGTACGCCTGCTCCTCGCCGAGGCGGCGGGACTGATCGTGCTCACGGCGTACCTGATGGTGCTGGACGTGACCGCCGACGCCGGCAGCCTCGCGGTGGCGATCTCCCTCACCGTGCTCGCGGCCATCGGGGCCGCCGCGGTGTTCCTCGTGGGCCGCGCGCTGGCGCGGCGCTCGGCCCGAGCCCGCGGGCCGGCGATCGTAGTGCAGCTGTTCATCATCGCGTCCGGCGGGTTCCTGCTGCAGACCGGACCCGCGTGGGCCGGGGTGCTGATGATGGTGCTCGGGGTGGCGGTGGCGTTGCTGTGCCTGCTGCCGCCGACTACTCGGGCGCTCGGGCTCGACTGAATCGGTTCTGGGTTTCCCGCTCCGCTTCGGCGAGCTTCGCTTCGCGGCCTCTACTCATCGGGTGGGCGCGTGATCCGCGGCTTCCGGCGCCGTCTTACTCAGTGCCGAGGTCGGCGGCCGGCGGGCTCCCGGGTGTCGTCCATCAGCACTTCCCACCTGCGGTGAAAGGCCTACTCTGAGAGGCGGATCACGAGGGGGTGAGGGGCTTGACCGGATCGACGGTGCGCCCGCCGGCATACCAGGTTCTGGCGGACGAGCTGCGGGCGGAGATCACGTCGGGACGTCTGCAACCGGGCGAGCGTCTGCCACCGGAGCCCGAACTGTGCGTACGCTCCGGCGTCAGCCGTAGCACCGTCCGCGAAGCCCTCCGGCTCCTCGCCAGCCAGCACCTGATCGTGACGACCCGCGGCGTCACCGGCGGCAGCTTCGTCGCCCACCCCGACGCCGACCAGCTCTCCGAGGGCCTGTCCACCGGCCTGACCCTGCTCACCAACTCGGCCGAAGTCGGCTTCGCCGACCTGATCGAACTCCGCCGCGCCCTCGAGGTGCCGGCGGCCGGCCTCGCCGCCGAGCGGCGCACCGACGCCCAGCTCATCGAGCTCCGCGGAGCCATGTTCGACCCCGACCTGGACGAGCTCGACACGATGCTCGCGGCGCACTCGGCGTTCCACTCGGCCGTGGCGTCGGCGACCGGCAACCCGCTGTTCGAGCTGGTCACCCGGCCGCTCTACCACGTCTCGTACGGGGAGGAGGTCGTGGAGGCGCTGCCCGACGGGTATTGGGCGAGGATCGACGCGGATCATCGGGAGCTGCTGGCCTGCGTGAAGAACCGGGACCCGGCGGCCGCCATGGAGGCCGGGCGGCGGCATCTGGACTACATCGCGGACGCCAACAAGCGGTAGGGGTGCCGGATGGCCGGTGCGGTCGCTCGGCCGTTCCGGGTACGGGGGCTGCTCGGCCGTGCCCGCGTGCGGAGCTGCGTGGTGGTTTGGGCGTGCGCTCGGTCTCACCGTGCGGCGCTGCGAGGGCCCTCAAACGTGGCCTACGGTCTCAGCGTGCGGCCCTCGGTTCCAGCGTGCGGCGCCGGGGCCGTCTCAGCGTGCGGCCCTCGGTTCCAGCGTGCGGCGCCGGGGCCGTCTCACCGTGCGGCGCTGCATGGCCGCTTCGGCGTGCGGCCTCGCGTGGGCCGTCAGTTCTCGGTGCGGCGGGTGAGGAGGCGGATCGTGGCGTGCCGGCCGGTCGCTTCCGCCGTCGCCGACGTGGTCAGCGCCGTCAGCACCTTCCACGCGAACGAGGACTCCGACGGCAGTCGGGCCCCGCGTACCGTCGAAACGGTGACCTCGACGGTGAGCGCGTCGTCGGTCACCGCGAAGCGGCATTCGAGTTCGGCGCCGCGGGTCGCGATCGCGAGCAGCATCGCGCACGCCTCGTCGACCGCGATGCGCAGGTCCTCGATCTCGTCGAGGGCGAAATGCAGGCGTGCCGCCAGGCCTGCCGTCGCGGTGCGCAGCACCCCGAGGTAGCCGCCGTCGGCGGGCACGGTGAGCAGCACGACGTCGTCCCCGAACGCCGGCTCCGAATGTGTGGTCTGCAGCTGAGTCACCGGCCCCATCCTCCCGATGGTCGAGACTCTAGCGCCTGACGGCTGGGTCGCGCTGGGCGAGTCGCTCCAGAGCGGCGCCGGTCAGCCGGTAGGGGAGCCAGTTCTCGGTGACCGAGGCCCCGATCGCGGCGTAGAAGTCCGCCGCCGGGTTCCAGTCGAGCATCACCCACTCGAGGCGGCGGTAGCCCCGTTCGACGCAGATCCGGGCGAGTTCGGTGAGCAAGGCCGCGCCGGCGCCCGTACCGCGGTGACCCGGGCGGACGTAGAGATCCTCCAGATAGATCCCGTGCACGCCTTCCCACGTGGAGAAGTTGAGGAACCAGAGGGCGAAGCCGTAAGGGGTGTCGTCCGCGTCGACCGCGACGTGCCCGTACAGGGCCGGACGGTCACCGAAGAGCGCGGTGGTCAGCTGGTCGTCGGTCAGGTGGCACGACTGAGGTTCGCGTTCGAACTCGGCCAATTCGTGCACCATCGCCACGACGGCCGGCACGTCCTGGGGACGTACCGGCCGTATGGTCGCCGGGCTCACGCCTGCTTGGTCTCCCAGAAGATCTTCGAGATCTCCTCGATCTTCGCGAGCAGCTGGTCGCCGACGGCCGGGTCCATCGAGCCCTTGGCACCGGAGGCGCCGGCCAGCTTGGTGGCCTCGTTGAACAGCTGGTTGAGCTGCGGGTACTTCTCGAAGTGCGGAGCCTTGAAGTAGTCGGTCCACAGCACCCACAGGTGGTGCTTGACCAGGTCGGCCCGCTGCTCCTTGATCATGATGGCGCGGGTGCGGAACTCGGGGTCGGTGTTCGCCTGGTACTTCTCGGCGATGGCCTTCACCGACTCCGCCTCGATGCGGGCCTGCGCGGGGTCGTAGACCCCACACGGCAGGTCGCAGTGCGCGCTGACAACAGTGCGCGGCGTGAAGATACGCGGAAGTCGCATCAGGACCCCTCCATGAGTTTGCGATGATCCGGTCCTGACACTACCCCTTACATCCGAACGCATACTCGACGCGGGATTGATGCCATGAGGTTGCAACTACCGCTCTTCGTCGTGCTGGTGCAGGGCCCCTCCATGGCACCCACCCTCCGCTCCGGAGATGCGCTGGTGGTGCACCGGACACAGCGGGTCCGGGAGGGCGACGTCGTCGTGGCGCGGTTCCGCTCGCGGCCGGACCTGCTGGTCGTCAAACGCGCGGTCCGTGCCCAGGATCAAGGCTGGTGGGTACGCGGTGACAACGAGTTCGTGACCGACGACTCGCGGGCGTACGGGGTGGCGGATGTCATCGGACGCGTCGTGTTTCGCTACTGGCCCCGGCCCGGTCGGCTAAGTTAATGTCCAGTAACCGCAGCACACCGAAGTCTTGCGGTTGATTCACCGGGTGACCCCCGCATCGCACGTCGGTCCGCGCAGACTCGCGCATCACGACCGGCTGGCCCTCCGACGTCCGCCCGCGCCTCGCGCGCCGCGGCACTCCGACGTCGACGCTCTCCTCCGATGCGTGTCTGGAGCCCTCGTGTCTTTCTTCAGTTTCGAGCTCGACCCCGCCCTGGCCGCGGATCCCGTCTTCGACCTGCACAAGCACGGCAAGATGGCGATCGCGCCCACGGTCCCGCTGTCCAGTCGCGACGACCTGTCGCTCGCCTACACCCCGGGCGTCGCCCGGGTTTGCACGGAAATCGCCTCCTCGCCGTCGCTGTACTACGACTACACCTGGACCGGCAACACGGTCGCGGTGGTCACCGACGGTTCGGCCGTCCTGGGCCTCGGCAACATCGGGCCCCGCGCGGCGATGCCCGTCATGGAGGGCAAGGCGGTGCTGTTCAAGCAGTTCGGCGGCGTCGACGCGGTGCCGATCTGCCTCGACACGCAGGACGTCGAGGGCATCATCGCCGTGGTCAAGGCCCTCGGCCCGTCGTTCGGCGGCATCAACCTCGAGGACATCAGCGCGCCCCGCTGCTTCGAGATCGAGCGCCGCCTCGACGAGGCCCTCGACATCCCGGTCTTCCACGACGACCAGCACGGCACGGCCATCGTCGTGCTCGCCGCGCTCCGCAACGCCGTGAAGCTGCTGGGCCGCCGCTTCGCCGACCTGCGCGTCGTGGTGAGCGGCGCGGGAGCGGCGGGAGTCGCCATCACCGACACGCTCATCGCCGCGGGCGTCCAGGGCGCCAACATGATCGTCTGCGACTCCCAGGGCATCATCCACGCCGACCGCCCCGAACTCACCGGCGTGAAGGCCGCGCTGGCCGCGCAGACCAACTACTCCGGGCGTACGGGAGGAATCAAGGAGGCGCTCATCGGCGCCGACGTCCTCGTCGGTGTCTCCGGCGGGTCGATCCCGGAGAGCGCGCTCGCCGGCATGGCGCCCGGCTCCATCATCTTCGCGCTCGCCAACCCGACCCCCGAGGTCCCGCCGGCGATCGCCCACAAGTACGCGGCAGTCGTCGCCACCGGCCGCAGCGACTTCCCCAACCAGATCAACAACGTGCTGGCGTTCCCCGGCATCTTCCGCGGAGCGCTCGACGCCCGGGCCACCCGGATCACCGGCGGCATGAAGGTCGCCGCTGCGGAGGCGATCGCCGAGGTGCTGGCCGACGACCTGCGAGCCGACGCCATCGTGCCGTCGGCGCTGGACCCGCGAGTGGCTCCGGCCGTGGCGGCAGCGGTCGCCCGAGCCGCCGAACGCGATGGGGTTGCGCGGATCGCCGTCCCGGCGGAGACGCCGGACGTCCCGGCCGAGATGCCGGTCGTCCCGGCGCCGGCCGCGGTCAGCCCGCCCGGAGCGGTGTTCTCGGCGAGCGAGACGGTGGCTTCCGCCTGAGTTCGCGGTTGCGGTTCGGTCGTCCGGCCCGGCTGTCGCCGGGCCGGACGTGTTTGCGCCGGGTCCGGGTTCGTTCGTCCTCGTTCCCTTCACGCCGGGCTCTCCTTCCTTGCTGTTCCGCCCGACTGCCTTCGGGTGGCTGTTTCGGTCGGCTCAGCATGCTCGGGGTGGCTGTTTCGGCCGGCCCGGCATGCTCCCGGGTGGCTGTTTCGGTCGGCCCAGCATGCCGTGGGTCGGCGACGGCCTCGGCAGTTGTCCACAGCGCGAGGTTCTGCCCTTCTCCTCGCTCGTCGTCGTCCACAGGCCGTGGCACGAGCCTGCATGCGGCCGCCCTGGTCAACGCTTCGTCGCTATCCACAGGGCGGTGTTGTGGCCGTCGCCGCGCCGGGCTTGTCCACAGGGACGGCCGAGTGGGTGGCGTGCGCCCGAGGCGGTGACTAGCGTTCCTGGCATGCGCGCCGCCTACGCCAGTGCCACGAAACCGGACGAACCGCTCGCCGCCCTCACCGTCGGCGACCTGCCCGAGCCGTCACCACCCGAGGGCTGGGTGACGGTCGACGTCCGCGCCAGCTCGCTCAACCATCACGAGCTCTGGTCGCTGCGCGGCGTCGGGCTCCCGGCCGAGCGGCTACCCATGATCCTCGGCTGCGATGCGTCCGGTGTGGACGGCGACGGCAACGAGGTCGTCGTCTACCCGGTGATCGAGGACAAGGAAGACCCGCGCGGCTTCTCGCTGCTGTCCGAGCGCTGGCCCGGCACGCTCGCCGAGCGCGTGGCCGTGCCGGCCGGCAACCTCGTGCCCAAGCCGGCGGGCATCTCCTTCCTCGACGCGGCGTGCCTGCCGACCGCGTGGCTCACGGCGTACCACATGCTCACGACGCGCGGACGCATCGACGACGCGGAATCGGTCCTCGTCCAGGGCGCCGGCGGTGGCGTCGCCACGGCCGCTGTGGTGCTGGCTGCGGCGCTCGGCAAACGGGTGTACGCGACCAGCCGCGACGCCGGCAAGCGCGAGAAAATCGCCGAGCTGGGCGCCACAGCCGTCGAACCCGGCGCCCGCCTGCCGGAACGCGTCGACATCGTCATCGAGTCCGTGGGCGCGCCGACCTTCGAGCACTCGCTGAAGTGCTCCGCCCCTGGAGCCCGCATCGTGGTGTGCGGCGCAACGGGCGGCCCCTTCCCGAAAGTGGACCTCCGCCGGGTCTTCATGATGCAGCTCGAGATCCTGGGCAGCACCATGGGCACAGCCGAGGACCTCGCCCAGCTGCTGGACCTGTGTGTCGCTCGGGACATCCGGCCGGTCATCGACTCGACGTACGGATTCTCGGCCGTGGCAGACGCGTTCGCGCGGCTGAACTCGGGCGAGGTGTTCGGAAAAGTGGCGGTGGATCACCTGCACTGATGGGCGTCCGGCCGCTGGAGCAGTCCGTGCCGTGCGGACTGCTCGGCTCCGGCCTCCGCGGACGGCGCGCCACCGCCCGCTGGCCTCCTACGGGCCGGCGCGCCGCCGCCCGCTGGCCCATAACGGCTGGCGCGCCGCCTCCGCCGGCCTGGGGCGGGTCGGCGCACCACCCCACCCGCCTGTCATGGGTCGGCGCGCCACCCCCTGTCCGGCCTGCAACGAGTCGTTGCGCTGCGTCCGTTGGCCCACTGCGGGTGGGCGCGCTGCGTCTGTTGGCCCACTGCGGGTGGGCGCGCTGCGTCTGTTGGCCCACTGCGGGTGGGCGCGCTGCGTCTGTTGGCCCACTGCTGCGGGTGGGCGCGCTGCGTCCGTTGGCCCACGACGGGTCGGTGCGTCGCCGGCCCCACTACGGGTTGCTGCGCTGCGCTCGCTGGCCCGCGCCTCGGCACGCCGTTCATCTGTGGCACGGGCACGGCGGACCTTGGGTCAGAGGTCGTCGCGGAAGTTGTTCGTGGCGGCGAGGCGTTTCCGTGCCGGAGCGTCGCCGTAGAGGGACCAGCGCCAGAAGTCGGTGGTCGTGGTGACGACGCGGGTGAAGTCGGGACCACCCGTGGTGATGTGGCCGCCTCGGGGCAGGGTCAACAAAGCCCTGGGCCACGGCACAGCCTCGAATGCGGCGAGGCCGTCGGCGTACCGGACGGTCCGGTCCAGCTTGCCGTGCACGAACAGCACGGGGGTCTCGGGGCCGGTGAAGGGTGCGGCCAGCAGCTGGCGTCCGGCGAGCACCACGGCGGCGGTCAGCCTCTTGTCCCGGTTGCCGGACAGCATGCCCAGCGTGGTGATGCCGCCGCCCGAATGGCCGGCCGCGGCGACGTGGGTCTCGTCGAGGCGGTTCTCGAGCGGGTCGCCCTGTTTGCGGTTGAGGGCGAGCAGCTCGGTGAGCACGTACGAGGCGTCCACCGGCTGATTGACCAAGTCGAGCACGGTGAACTCCGCGGCACCTCGGGAGGTGTGCGGGTACGCGGCGCCTGCCACCACGAACCCCGCCCGCGCCCAGCGCGTCAGCAGCGACGCGTAGTCCTCGGGGCGGCCCGTCAGGCCATGGCTGAACACGATCACCGGGTACGGGCCCTTGCCGGTGGCCGGGTACCAGACCGTGGTGGGCAGGGGACGATCTTCGCCGCGGCTGAGCTGCAGTTTGCGTACGCGTACGGGAAAAGAACGGTTCGGCGCCGCGCCCACCGGGGCCGGCGCAGAGGCGGCCGTGGTCTGCGGCCGGGCGGAGGCGCCGGCGGAAGGCGTCGTGGGTTGCGGACCTGTGGAGGCCGGCGGGATGGCGCTCCGAGAGGCCGGCGGGTCGCCGCCGTCGTTCGCCGAACACGAGGTGAGCGCCAGGACGGCCACGATGATCAGCGTGGCGGTACGGCGGCTCATGACCATCATTGTGCCCGGGCGGGAGCTGCTTGACCGGCTGTCGGAACCCTGCGGCCCAGCCAGCGTGCGGTCGAGGCCGAAGGCAAGCCCGGCGTGGCGGTTGGGCCCGGCGTGGCGGTTGGGCCCGGCGTGGCGGTTGGGCCCGGCGTGGCGGTCAGGGCCCGCACCGCGGTCCGGACCCGCCGTGTGGGTGGGGACGCGGTGAGAGTCATGACGCGGCATGGGTGACGGCAGGCGAAGGGTGGTGGATGGGCCGTTGATCGGGCCGGTGTCGCGCGAGCGATGGGCCTGCCGAATCGCCATCAAAGAGACGCACCGGGCCGACCCTGGTGTGCGGGACACTCCCACGGACGGGTGAAAACGCTCGAGGGCGCGGGAACGCCCTGGTAAGTGGCAGGGACGGCCTGGCTGCGGGGGTACGGCTTCGCTATGGTCGTGCGCATGTCTGACAACAGCGTCGATCCGAGCGGCAACACCGAGGCCTTCCGCGCCTTCACGCAGAGTGGTCCTGAGGAGCCCGCGCCGGCCTCGAAGACACCGCTGATCATCGCGGCCGTCGCGGTCGTTGTCGTGCTCATCGCCCTCATCGCCTGGCTCGCGGTCGGCTGATCCCACCACCCGAACGACGGCGCCGGGCCGAGTTCACGGCCCGGCGGCGTCCCGGTGGTACGCCTCACGGCCGGGGACCGGCTGAGCAGCCCGGGACCCGTGCAGTCCGAAACCGGAGCAGCAGAGGCCCGAGGAGGGTGCGGCCGGAGCAGCAGCCTGGCGTCCGCACAACTTGGGGCCGGAGCAGCCCGCGGCCGGAGCAGCAGCCTGGCGCCCGCATGACTTGGGCCGGAGCAGCCCGGGCCCGGGAGCAGCAGCCCCGGGGCCCGAGCAGCAGAGGCCCGAGGAGGGTGCGGCCGGAGCAGCAGCCTGGCGTCCGCACAACTTGGGGCCGGAGCAGCCCGCGGCCGGAGCAGCAGCCTGGCGCCCGCATGACTTGGGCCGGAGCAGCCCGGGCCCGGAGCAGCAGCCCCCGGGGCCCGAGCAGCCCGGAATCCCTCAATCCTCGCCGAGCGCCAGCCGCGTCTGCTCGGCGATCTCCAGCTCCTCGTCCGTCGGCGTCACGCATACCGCCACCCTTGACCCGTCCGGCGAGATGATGCGGTTGTTCTTCTCGTTCCGGGCCGGGTCGATGTCGATGCCGAGGGACGACAGGCCGTCCAGGGACGCTGCCCGGACCTCCGGGGAGTGTTCGCCGACGCCCGCCGTGAAGGCGATCGCGTCCGTGCGGCCCAGGATCGCCAGGTACGCGCCGACGTACTCCTTGATGCGGCGGCAGTAGACGTCGAAGGCGAGGGTTGCCGCCGGGTCTCCCTCCTCGCGGCGGCGCTGGACCGTGCGCATGTCGTTGTCGCCGGTGAGGCCTTGGAGGCCCGCGCCGCGGGTGAGGGAGTGTTCGATCTCGTCGACGGGCAGGCCCGCGACCCGGTGCAGGTGGAAGATGACCGTGGGGTCGATGTCCCCGCTCCGGGTGCCCATCACCAGGCCGGACTGGGGCGACATGCCCATCGAGGTGGCGACGCTGCGGCCGCCCTGGACGGCGCAGGCGCTCGCGCCGTTGCCCAGGTGCAGGGTAATGATGTTGGCTTCGTCGGGCGGCAGGCCGAGGAGCGCGGCGGTCCGGCGGGCCACGTACGCGTGTGACGTCCCGTGGAACCCGTAGCGGCGGATCTGCCAACGGTCCGCGAGGGCGGCGTCGATCGCGTACGAGACGCCGGCGGGTGGGATGGTCTGGTGGAACGCCGTGTCGAAGACGGCGACCTGCGGGACGTCCGGCATCAGTTTGCGGGCGACCGCGATGCCGCTCAGCGCCGCGGGGTTGTGCAGGGGCGCCAGCGGCACGAGGCTTTCGACGGCTTCGACCAGCTCGTCGTCGATGACCGTGGCCGCGCTGAAGAGGGGCCCGCCGTGGACCACGCGGTGCCCGACCGCGCCCAGGCCGGTGAGGTCGACCGACTCCATGACGCGCTGGAGGGCCGCGGTGTGGTCGGCGGCGTCGCCGCCCGCCTCGCCGATCCGTTCGATCAGGCCCCTCGCCAGAGTCCGCGGCCCGTCCGAGGCGGCCGAGCCCCCGGAGGCCGAACCGCCGTCCGTGCCGGCCGGGCCCCCGGAGGCCGAACCGCCGTCCGTGCCGGCCGGGCCCCCGGAGGCCGAACCGCCGTCCGTGCCGGCCGGGCCCCCGGTCGCCGAACCGCCGTCCGTGCCGGCCGAGCCCTCGTCGGCGGCCGAACCCCCGGACGGGTCGTCGAAGAGCCGGTATTTGACCGAGGAGGACCCGCAGTTCAGGACCAGAATTTTCATGAGTGCGCCTGGATCGCCGTGATCGCCACCGTGTTGACGATGTCCTTGATGGTCGCGCCGCGGGAGAGGTCGTTGACCGGGCGGCGCAGGCCCTGCATCACCGGGCCCACCGCGACCGCGTTGGCCGAGCGCTGGACCGCCTTGTACGTGTTGTTCCCCGTGTTCAGGTCGGGGAAGACGAAGACCGTCGCCTTGCCCGCGACCTCACTGTCCGGGAGCTTGGTGGCCGCCACGGCCGGGTCGATGGCCGCGTCGTACTGGATGGGCCCCTCCACCGGCAGGTCGGGACGGCGTTCGCGGACGAGGGCCGTCGCAGCCGCCACCTTCTCGACGTCGGCGCCCGCGCCGGAGCTGCCCGTGGAGTAGGAGAGCATCGCGACGCGGGGTTCGATGCCGAAGGCGGCCGCGGTGCGGGCGGACGACAGGGCGATGTCGGCGAGCTGGGCGGCGTCCGGGTCCGGGTTGACGGCGCAGTCGCCGTACACGAGGACGCGGTCGGCCAGCAGCATGAAGAACACGCTCGAGGCGACCGAGACCTCGGGCACGGTCTTGATGATCTCGAAGGCGGGACGGATGGTCGCGGCGGTGGTGTGGGTGGCGCCGGAGACCATGCCGTCGGCGAGGCCCGAGGCGACCATCATCGTGCCGAAGTAGTTGACGTCGCGGACCACGTCGTACGCCAGGTCGAGGGTGACGCCCTTGTGCCGGCGCAGCTCCGCGTACTGCTTCGCGAAGTCGTCGCGCCACTCGCTGGCCGCGGGGTCGACGAGCTGGGCGGCGCCGATGTCGACGCCGACCTCGCGGGCCCGCCGGGTGATCTCCGACGGGTCGCCGAGCAGCGTGAGCCCGGCGACCCCGCGCCGCAGCAGGGTCTCGGTGGCGCGCAGGATGCGCTCGTCGGTGCCCTCCGGCAGCACGAGGTGGCGGCGGTCCGCGCGGGCGCGGTCGATCAGGTCGTTCTCGAACATCAGCGGCGTCACCCGGCTGGACCGGGTGACGTCGAGCCGGCGGTTGAGCTCGGCGGTGTCGACGTGCTTCTCGAACGCCCCGAGCGCCGCCTCGACCTTGCGCGGCGTGGCGGGACTGAGCGTCGCCTCGATGCGGCCGGCGGCGTTGATCGTGTGGTAGCTGTCGGACGGCACCACCAGCATGGCGAGGCCCGTGTAGAGCCGCTCGATGACGCGGACGGCCCGCGGGTCGGGGAACTCGCCGATGGTGAGCACCAGCCCGGCCAGGGTGACGTTGCCCGCGGCGTGCGCGGCGCTCGCCGCCACCAGCAGGTCGGCGCGGTCGCCGGGGGTGATCAGCAACGCCCCGTCGGTGAGGTGGTCGAGAACCGCCGGCACGTGCGCCGCCCCGACGACGTAGTCGAGGACGTCGCGGTCGAGCGCAGCCTCCCCGCCGAACACCACGGTCGCGTCCAGGGCCGCCGCGACCTCGGCGACGGTCGGCGCCGCCACGGCCGCCACCTCCGGGATCGCCCACACCGGGACCGGAAGGCCGCCGGGCGCGGCGACCCCTTCCGGCACCCGGTTGGCGATGACGGCGAGGACGGTCGCGCTCAGATCGACAAGCGAGTGGTACGCCGAGCGCACCGCCGAGCCGAGATCCCCGCGACCCTGGCCGCTGACCACGGGCACGACCACGCTGCCGAACTCGTTGGCGAGCCGCGCGTTGAACGCCAGCTCCCGGGGCATCTCGTCACCGTGCTCGTCCTGGGCGTCGGCGAAGTCGCTGCCGATCACGATCACGGAGGAACACTTCCGCTCGACCTCGCGATAGCGCTCGACGATGCGGGAGATCAGCTCCTCGCGCCGGCCGTCGGCGACGAGCGCGGACGCCTCGGCGGCCGTCACCCCGTAGGAGTCGTCGTAGCCCGCGACGAGCGGATAGCGGCTGGTCAGCAGCGTCAGCAGCGGATCGGCGCCGGTGCCGGGCACCAGCGGCCGGAACACACCGATGCGCGCGACCTGACGGGACAGAAGCTCGACGAGCCCGAGGGCGACGGTTCCCTTGCCGACACCGGGCCCGAGCCCGGCAACGTAAACGCTGCTTGCCACAGGCCTCAAACTACCGGCCCGGCGTTGATCGTGCCGGGGGTCGCGCGACCCTGTGGACAAGGACCAAAGACCTCAGTCGGTACGGGCGGCGCCGCAGCTCAGGCCAGGGCACGCAGATATACCTGCGGATGCGCCAGGAAGCGGCGCCAGTGCCCGACGATCTCGAGCTCCTCCCATGTGGTACGGCGCACACCGTGCCGGCCGAGCTCAAGGATCGTAGCTCCGGGCAGTGCGGTGAGAATCGGGGAGTGCGTGGCGACGACGACCTGGGCGCCGTCGGCACGCAGCACCTCGAGCCGCGCGAGCAGGCCGAGGGTCGAGGTGAACGACAGCGGCGCCTCGGGCTCGTCCATCAGGTAGAAGCCGTACCCGTTGAACTTGCGCGCGAGCAGTTCGAGGAAGCCCTCGCCGTGGCTGCGGTCGTGCAGGTCGCCGTCCGGCGACCCGGGCAGGTTCTCCAGGTACGTGTACAGCCCGTGCATCGTCTCGGCGCGCAGGAAGTACGCGTTCGCGCGGCGCCCGGGCGTACGGATCACCTTCAGCGCGGCGCCCAGCGGCGACTCGGTGGCCCGGCTGCTGTGCCGGGCATCGCGCGAGCCGCCCTCGGGGTTGAGCCCGTGCGCGGCGGCCAGCGCCTCGATCAGCGTCGACTTGCCGGAGCCGTTCTCGCCGACCAGGAACGTCACCCCGGCCGGGATGTTGAGCCCGCGCTCCAGCACGGCGGCCACCGCGGGGATCGTCGCCCACCAGGCACCCCGGTCGACCTCGGCCCCGGGATCGAGCTCGACCCGGCGGATCGGACGGTCCGGTCTACTCCTCATCGTCCTCGTCGGCGCGCGCCAGCCAGGTGGCGAACCGCTCGATCGGGGTCTCGAACTCCGGGTTGACGTCGACGAACGTCCGCAGCTGCTCGGCGACCCACTCCAGGGTCACCGACTCCTCGCCACGCCGCTCGACCAGTTCCTCGATACCGCGATCGGTGAAGTACATGCCGCCGATCCTAGGACCCGCCCCGGCGGGCCCTGGCCGGGCCCACCGGAAGCACGGACCGCGGTGAGCGCGGGTCGCGGTGAGCGCGGGTCGCGGTGAGCGCGGGTCGCGGTGAGCGCGGGTCGCGGTGAGCGCGGGTCGCGGTGAGCGTGGGTCGCGGTGAGTGCGGGTCGCGGGCTGCGGGGCGCGCGGGGCGCGTGGGCTGCGGGGCGCGTGGGCTGCGGGGCGCGTGGGCTGCGGGGCGCCCGGGGCTGTGGGGAGCGTGGGCTGCGGGTCGCGCGGGCGGGTGGGCGCGGTTGCTGAGCGCCCGGCTGCGGGCGCGGGCTGGAGCGAACACGCCGCGGGGAGCGTGGCCGGCGGCAGGCGGGATGTCGCGGAGTCCGGCATAGCCGGTGCTCCGGGCGGGCCGGAAACGGCAGCGCCCCGCCGCGGACGACGGGGCGCTGCTGAGGGACCGACGGGTCAGGGGCGGGGGAGGGCCGCCTCGACCAGGGCGGACTGCTCGGCCTCGTGCATCTTGGCCGAGCCGACCGCCGGGGCCGCCGCGGCCGGGCGGGAGATGCGGCGCAGCCGGACGCCCTCGAGGTGCTCCAGCAGGTTGAGCGCGACGAAGGACCAGGCGCCCTGGTTGGCCGGCTCCTCCTGCACCCATGCGAAGTCCTCCGCGTTGGGGAACTGGTTGAGCACCGCCTTGAGCTCCTCGACCGGCAGCGGGTAGATCTGCTCCATGCGGATGATCGCCGTGTCGGTGATGCCCCGCTCGGCCCGCGCCTGGAACAGGTCGTAGTAGACCTTGCCGGTGCAGAGCAGGACCCGCTTGACCGCGTTCGCGTCCAGCGGCGTGCCCTTGATGCCGGCGTCGCCGATGACCGGCTGGAAGGTGCCGGCGGTGAAGTCGGCGACTGACGACACCGCGAGGCGGTGGCGCAGCAGCGACTTCGGCGAGAACACCGCGAGCGGCTTGCGCTTGCTGGACAGGGCCTGGCGGCGCAGCAGGTGGAAGTAGTTGCCCGGGGTGGTCGGGTTGGCCACGCGCATGTTGTCCTGCGCGCAGAGCTGCAGGAAGCGCTCCATGCGGCCCGACGAGTGGTCCGGGCCCTGGCCCTCCATGCCGTGCGGCAGGAGCAGCACCAGCGACGACTGCTGGCCCCACTTCGCCTCGCCGGAGGAGAGGAACTCGTCCACGATCGACTGCGCGCCGTTGACGAAGTCGCCGAACTGGGCCTCCCAGAGGACCAGCGCGTCCGGGTTCTCCACCGAGTAGCCGTACTCGAAGCCCATGGCCGCGTACTCGCTGAGCAGCGAGTCGTGCACGAAGAAGCGGGCGTTGCCGGTGGCCAGCGTGGAGATCGGCAGGAAGTCGTCGCCGGTCTTGGCGTCGATGATCGCCGCGTGCCGGGACGTGAACGTGCCGCGCCGCGAGTCCTGGCCGGCGAGCCGGACGGTGACCCCCTGGGCGAGCAGCGAGCCGAACGCGACCAGCTCGCCGAAGCCCCAGTCGATGCCGCCCTCGGTGGACATCTTGGCGCGCCGGTCGAGCAGCTGCTGGACCCGCTTGTGCGGGGTGAAGCCCTCGGGCAGGTCGACGTGCGCCTGGCCGACCGCCTTGACCATGGCGGCCTCGACGGCGGTCTCGACCTGCGGCTCGGGCTCCTCGCCGAGGACCGGGCGGACCCGCGGCGGCGAACCGGCCGCGTCGCGGGTGCGCTTGAAGACCTGCTCCAGCTGGGCCTGGTAGTCGCGCAGCTGCTCCTGGGCGTCGTCCACGGTGATGTCACCGCGTCCGATCAGCTCCTCGGTGTAGAGCTTGCGGACCGACCGCTTGGTGTCGATGATCTCGTACATCCGCGGGTTGGTCATCGACGGGTCGTCGCCCTCGTTGTGGCCGCGGCGGCGGTAGCAGACCAGGTCGATGACGACGTCCTTGTTGAACGCCTGGCGGTATTCGAAGGCGAGCTTCGCGACGCGGACGACGGCCTCGGGGTCGTCGCCGTTCACGTGGAAGATCGGCGCCTGGATCATGCGCGCGACGTCCGTCGAGTACAGCGAGGAGCGGCTGTACTCCGGAGCGGTGGTGAAGCCGACCTGGTTGTTGACCACGACGTGGATCGTGCCGCCGGTGCGGTAGCCGCGCAGCTGCGACAGGTTGAGCGTCTCGGCCACGACGCCCTGGCCGGCGAACGCGGCGTCGCCGTGCACCAGCACCGGGAGCACCGTGTAGCCGTGCAGGCCCAGGTCGAGGCGGTCCTGCTTGGCCCGCACGATGCCCTCGAGAACCGGGTCGACGGCCTCCAGGTGCGACGGGTTGGCGACCACGCTGACGGTCGTCGAGGTCTCGCCGTCCGGCGTCGTGTACTTGCCGGTCTGGCCGAGGTGGTACTTGACGTCGCCCGAGCCGTGCGCCGACTTCGGGTCCATCTGACCCTCGAACTCGTTGAAGATCTTCTCGTACGGCTTGCCGACGATGTTCGCGAGCACGTTGAGCCGGCCGCGGTGGGCCATGCCGATGACCATCTCGTCCAGCCCGGCCTCGGCCGAGGATTGCAGGACGGCGTCGAGCAGCGGGATCAGCGACTCGCCGCCCTCGAGCGAGAAGCGCTTCTGGCCGACGAACTTGGTCTGCAGGAAGGTCTCGAAGGCCTCCGCCGCGTTGAGCCGGTTGAGCACGTGCTTCTGCTCGTCCTGGTCCGGCTTCGTGTACTTGATCTCGATGCGGTCCTGGATCCAGCGCCGCTCCTCGGGACCCTGGATGTGCATGTACTCGATGCCGACCCGGCGGCAGTAGGTGTCGCGCAGCACGCCGAGGACGTCACGCAGCCGCATCTTCTGCTTGCCGGCGAAGCCGCCGACGGGGAAGGTGCGGTCCAGGTCCCAGAGCGTCAGGCCGTGCTGGAGCACGTCCAGGTCCGGGTGCCGGCGGATCTTGAACTCCAGCGGGTCGGTGTCGGCCATGAGGTGGCCGCGCACCCGGTACGCGTGGATGAGCTCGACGACCCGCGCGGCCTTGTCGATCTGCCCCTCGGAGGTCCGGGCGACGTCGCGCACCCAGCGCACCGGCTCGTACGGGATCCGCAGCGAGGTGAAGATGTCGTCGTAGAACGAGTGCTCGCCGAGCAGGTACTCGTGCATGGCCTTCAGGAACTCGCCGGACTGCGCGCCCTGGATGACCCGGTGGTCGTACGTGCTGGTCAGCGTGGTGACCTTGCTGACGCCGTGGTCGGTCAGCATCTCGTCGGACATGCCCGAGTACGGCGCGGGGTACTCCATCGCGCCGACGCCGATGATCGCGCTCTGCCCCGCCATGAGGCGCGGGATGGAGTGGACCGTGCCGATGCCGCCCGGGTTGGTCAGCGAGATCGTCGTCCCGGCGTAGTCGTCCATGGTCAGCTCGTTGCGGCGGGCGCGGCGCACCACGTCCTCGTACGCCTGCCAGAACTGGCGGAAGTCCATCTGCTCGCAGTTCTTGATGGAGGGCACGACGAGGGTGCGCGTGCCGTCCTTCTTGGCGAGGTCGATGGCGATGCCGAGGTTGATGTGCTCCGGCTGCACGAGGGCGGGCTTGCCGTCCACCTCGGCGAAGGAGTTGTTCATCTCGGGGTGGGCCATGACCGAGCGGACCAGCGCCCAGCCGATGAGGTGGGTGAAGCTGACCTTGCCGCCGCGCCCGCGGGCGAGGTGGTTGTTGATCACGATGCGGTTGTCGACCAGGAGCTTGGCCGGCACGGCGCGCACCGAGGTCGCGGTCGGCACCTCGAGCGAGGCGTCCATGTTCTGCACGATGCGGGCGGCGACGCCGCGCAGCGTGGTGACCTTCGACCCGGCGGGGGTGCCGCCGTTCGCGGCGACCTTGGCGGGGGCCGGGGCGGTGGCCGCCTTCGGCGCGGCCGCGGCCGGCGCGGCGGCCGGCTTGGTCTCCGGTGCCTTGGCGGGGGCCGGCTTGGCCGGCGCGACGGTGGCCGCGGCGGGAGCGTCTGTGCCGGCCTTCTCTGCGGTGGCCTTCGCGTTGGCGGCCTTGGCCTGGTCGGGCGTCGCGATCGAGCCCGCGGCCGTGGCCGGCTTGTAGTCGGCGAAGAAATCGTGCCAGGCCGGGTCGACGCTGGAGGGGTCGGCCAGGTAGCGCTGGTACATCTCGTCGACGATCCACTCGTTCGGACCGAAGTCCGCGAGCGGATTCTCATGCGAAGTCTGCTGGGTCGACACTTCCGTGTTCGCCTCTTTCACCATGTTGTCAGCACGCGACGTTCGTCACAGGGGACGACGGACGAAGGATTCGGCGTCAAGGCTACGCCGTGAGAATTGCGTAGCCATGCGCACGTCCGGACTGTGACCAACGGCTGAGGCTCACGAGAGACGTGTGACCTGCCGGATACGTCAGGTGATGTCCCGCTTCTTCGTGAGCCAGGTGCCGAGGAGGCCGGCGACCGCCGCGTACCCGATCAGGACCGCTGCGCCGACCCAGCGCGGCGGGTTCCCGGGCAGCTCGGTGCCGGAGATCATGAGCTGTGAGGCCAGCGGCGGGACCAGGACCTGCAGCTTGCCGAACCAGTCGCCGATCCGCGGCGTGAGCAGCGCGAAGATCGTCGCGGCGCCCAGGTAGCCGATCACGTACACGGTGCTGAGGGTGATCGTCGCGCCGAGCTGGCTGCGGATGAGCACACCCGCGCCGACGCCCAGGACCGCCCATAGCGCGTACGCGAGCGCGTTCAGGCCGACCGCCCGCCACACCGCGGGCTCGCCGAGCTGCACGCCGACGTCCAGCGCGTTGAGGATGAACGGCACGATGATCAGGTTGAGCAGCGTGGTGATCAGCCAGAAGATCAGGCCCAGCACCACCGCGGCGACCAGCTTCGCGACGATCACCGCCTCGCGGCGCGGCGTCACCAGGAACGTGGTGGTCGCGGTCTGGTGGAAGAACTCGTTGGTCACCACGATCGCGGCGAGCAGCATGACCACCAGGACGCCGAAGAACTGCCCGCTGGTGTAGAGGTTGCTGGCGACGTTGACCGACTCGGCGGCGACCCGCACCTGCTCCGCCTGGTCCGCGTCGAGCCCGGCCTCCGCGGGGTCCAGGTGCAGCGTGGCGTTGGCGCTGACCCAGTTGACCAGCAGCGTCAGGGCCCACAGCGGCAGCGCGATGAGGCCGAAGACCCACCACGTGCTGGTCGTACGGATCTTGAGGAGCTCGGCCCGGACCAGGTTCATCGGATGCCCGCCTTTCCGGCCGTGAGCTGCAGGAAGACCTGTTCGAGGTCGGCTCGCTCGCCGCTGAGCTCGTGCAGCTCGATGCCGGCGGTGAAGGCGATGTGCCCGACCCGGGCCGCGTCGAGGCCGGTGACCATCAGCGCCTCGTCGGGCAGCGCCGCGACCGTCGCCTGCTGGGCGGTCAGGGCGGCCGAGAGCTCGGCGGGCTGCGGGGTGCGCACCCGGACCTGGCTCATCCCGGACATGGAGCCGAGGACCTCGTCGACCGGCCCCTGCCGGATGAGCTGCCCGGCGGCGATGATCACCACGTCGTCGGCGAGCTGCTGCATCTCGCCGAGCAGGTGGCTGGAGACCAGGACCGTCCGGCCCTCGGCGGCCAGCGACTTGAGCAGGTCGCGCATCCACCGGATGCCCTCGGGGTCGAGGCCGTTGGCGGGCTCGTCGAGGATCAGCACCCGCGGGTCGCCGAGCAGCGCGGCGGCGATGCCGAGCCGCTGCTTCATGCCCAGCGAGTAGCCCTTGAACTTGCGCTTGGCCGCCGGGGTCAGCCCGACCCGGGCGAGCGACTCGTCCGCGGCCTGCCGGGGCAGCCCCGCGGACGCGCAGATCACCCGGAGGTGGTTGATGCCGCTGCGGCCCTTGTGCGCGCTGGAGGCCTCGAGCACCGCGCCGACGTGCCGGATCGGCTGGTCGAGGTCGGCGTACCGCACTCCCGAGAAGGTGGCGGTGCCCGCGGTGGGGCGGACCAGGCCGAGCATCATGCGCAGCGTGGTGGTCTTGCCGGCGCCGTTGGGGCCCAGGAAGCCGGTGACCCGGCCGGGGCGCACGGTGAACGAGAGGTTGTCGACGGCGCGCAACTGCCGGTAGTGCTTGGTGAGCTGGGAGACGACGATCTCCTCGGACGCGGCCGTCAACGCTCGCTCCTTCCCGTCGGTGGGGGCGCTGGGGCCTCAACCTACCTGTTCAACGCCACCCACGTGGCCCGGGCGCGCGCCAGCGGCGAGCCGTCCGGCGCGTACACCGTGGAGTCGACGACGGCCTTGCGTCCCTCGGCGCTGACCGGGGCGCCGACGACCACGCATTCCTCGCCGGCGGCGGGCAGCGCGTCCACCGCGGCCGCGATCCGGCCGAGCAGGTAGACCCGGCCGGTCTGCAGCGCGGACCAGCCGCCGGGGCAGTCGAGCGCCGCCCACACGGTCTCGAAGGTGACGTCCGGCGGGACCGTCCAGGCGGCCACCATGCGCCCGTCCGGCAGCGGGCCGGGGAAGATCCGCAGGCCGTCGAGGCGTTCCGGCCCGCACACGTAGCAGCCCGGGAAGGGGTGGTCGGTCAGGCCCGGGTAGGGCCCGGCCTGCGCCGGGGAGGCCGGCGGTGTGCCCGGTCCCGCGTCGGCCTCCGGCGCGACCTCGGCCACCAGCGTGCCGGCGGGATCGAGCACCTTGCCGCCGTCCACCGTCAACGTCGTCTCCAGCGGCGGCGGCACCCGCAGCGTCACCTGGAACGGCGGGCCGGCGGTGCCGGCGCCCGCCGCGGCGGCGAAGGCGCCGGCGGACCAGCCGCCGTTGCCGGAGCCGGGCGGACCGTTGAAACGGGCGGGGATCAGCATGCCGGGAACCCTCTCACGGCGGTGCGACACAAAGGCGTTCACCCAGCGGACATCCGGGTTCACCCGCCGCGCCACGCCAGCGGCAATCGCGAGCCTTACACAGTTCTCATGACGGTACTCATGACCGCCGCCGCACCCACCGGGACCAGCGGCTACTCGCTCCTGATCGCCGACGACAGCACCCAGGTCGCGGCCGCGCAGCGCCTGCGCCACGACGTCTTCGCCGGCGAGCTCGGCGCCACCCTGCGCGGCGCCACGCCCGACGGGCGGGACGTGGACGAGTTCGACGACTTCTGCGACCACCTGATCGTCCGGGACGACACCACCGGCGACGTGGTCGGCACCTACCGCATGATGACGCCCAAGGGCGCCGAGCGGGCCGGCCGGCGCTACGGCGACGGCGAGTTCAACCTGAGCGGTCTGCGCCCGCTGCGCGACCAGCTGGTCGAGACCGGCCGCTCGTGCGTGCACCCGGATCACCGTACGGGCGCTGTGGTCAACCTCATGTGGGCCGGGATCGCGCGCTACCTGCACCTCAACAACCTGCGGTGGCTCGGTGGCTGTGCCTCCGTGTCGCTGGAGGACGGCGGGCACACCGCTGCCGGGGTGTGGGCTCGCGTCCAGAGCAAGCACATGTCGCCGCCGGCGCTGCGGGTGCAGCCGCGCCGCAACTGGCTCGCGGAGATGTCGCTCGTTGGCGACCCGCGGCTGCAGCCGCCGCCGCTGCTGAAGGGCTATCTGCGGCTCGGCAGCTGGGTGTGCGGGGAGCCCGCGTACGACGCCGACTTCAACTGCGCCGACTTCTACGTGCTGTTCTCCATGGACCGGATGGATCCCCGCTATCGGCGGCACTTCCTGGGAGCGACGCGATGATCTGGCAGCCCGTGTCCGCGTGCGGTCCGCAGTGCCGGCCGGGTGGTGACGATGCCGTGCGCGGGCTGACGACGGTGTTGCGGTTGGTGACCGCTGCCGCCGTACTCATCGGTGGTCTGATGCTTGTGCCGCTGCTGCGCGGCGTCGCGGTGCGGACCCTTGCCCGCACCCTGCTCGCGGTTCTGGGGGTGCGGCTGGTGTGGCGTGGTCCCGCGCCGCGGCCCGGCAGCCTCCTGGTGGCCAACCACGTCTCCTGGCTGGACGTGCTCGCGTTGCTGGCGGTGACGCCGGTCCGGCTCGTCGCCAAGCGTGAGGTCGGCGCGTGGCCCGCCGTGGGTGCGCTCGCGAAGCGGTCCGGCGCCATCTTCGTCGACCGCGCACGGCCGAAGACGCTGCCCACGACGGTGGCCGAGGTCACCGCGGCGCTGCGGGCGGGCCGGTCGGTCGCGGTCTTTCCGGAGGGTACGACGTTCTGCGGCGCGGAACGTGGCCGCTTCCGCCCGGCGCTGTTCCAGGCGGCGGTGAACGCGGGCGCCACCGTCGTTCCGATCTCCATCCGGTACGCGTCCCCCGCCGCGTCCTTCATCGGCGATGACACGCTGTGGTCCTCGGTACGCCGAGTAGCCGGCTTGCGAGGATTGACAGTGACGCTCGTGGGGTCGCCGGGGCTGCGCCCGGAGCCGGGAGCCGACCGGCGGTCGCTCGCGCGCGCGGCGCAGGCGTCGGCCGGCCTGCGCGGCGCCACGTTCGGGCTCGCCGCTTAGCGCTCTCACAGAAAACTTTCAGGCACCGTGCAGCGCAGGCGCAGCGACCTGCGTGAAGATGGGCCCATGGCCGCTACTCAGACCCAGGGCAAGCAGAGCGAGGCGAAGCTCCTCGTCGTCGAGGACGACGCGAACATCCTCGAGCTGCTCTCCGCCAGCCTGCGCTTCGCCGGGTTCGACGTCAGCACCGCGACCAGCGGCAGCGCCGCCGTGAGCGCGGCCAAGAACGCCACGCCCGACCTTGTCGTCCTCGACGTCATGCTGCCGGACCTCGACGGTTTCGAGGTGATCCGGCTCATGCGCGAGGGCGGTGCGCGCACCCCCGTCGTGTTCCTGACCGCGCGCGACAGCACCGACGACAAGATCCGTGGTCTCACCCTCGGCGGTGACGACTACGTGACCAAGCCGTTCAGCCTCGAGGAGCTCACCGCGCGCATCCGCGCCGTGCTGCGCCGCACCAGCGCCGGCGACGAAGAGCCGTCGCGGCTGGTCTTCGCCGACCTGGAGCTCGACGAGGAGACGCACGAGGTCTACCGCGCGGGGCAGCGGGTGCAGCTGTCGCCGACCGAGTTCAAGCTCCTGCGCTACCTCATGCTCAACGCCAACCGGGTGCTGTCTAAGGCGCAGATCCTCGACCACGTCTGGAAGTACGACTTCCGCGGCGACGACAACATCGTGGAGTCGTACATCTCCTATCTGCGGCGCAAGGTGGACAACGTGCAGCCGCGCCTGATCCACACGCTCCGCGGCGTCGGGTACGTCCTGCGCAAACCCGCCGTCTGAGCACGGTGACCCTCACCGACCGGGTCCGTGGCCACGTTCCGCTGCAGACCGGACTGCGCCGGGTGCCGTTGCGCACCAAGCTCGTCGCGTCCGTGCTCGCCCTCGTGTTCGCCGCGCTGACGCTGATCAGCGCTGCGAGCACGTACGCCCTGCACACGTACATGATCGGCCGCCTCGACGCACAGCTCCTGCAGCTCACGCACACCGTGGAGAACCTGCGGGCCAACGAGGAGTTGAAGCTGCCGGGCGAGTACCTGGTGGCGCTGACCTCCGTGGACGGCGTCGGCAAGATCGAGTACGACGACTCCGTGCTCAAGCCGAGCCAGGTGCCTCCCCTGGCCAAGGGCGTGGACGACGTGAACCGGCACGCCGCGAACGGGGCGTACACCATCCCGTCGCAGGACGGCACCGCGCATTGGCGGATGCTGGTCACGGTGCTGGAGAACGGCTCGGTGCTGCACGTGGGACAGCGGCTGGTCGGCATCGACGACGCGATCAGCCAGCTGATCTGGGTCGACACGCTGGTCGGCGCGGGGGTGCTGTTCGCGCTCGCGGCGGTCGGGGCGGCCATCGTGCGGCAGAGCCTGATCCCACTGGTGCAGATCGAGCGGACCGCGGCGGCCATCGCGGCCGGCGACCTCACCCAGCGCGTGCCCGATCCAGAGCCGCACGAGGGCGAGCCGCAGACCGAACTGGGCCGGCTGTCCCGCGCGCTGAACGCGATGCTGGCCCAGATCGAGGCCGCCTTCACGGCCCGCGCGCTCTCCGAGACCGCGGCCCGGGCCGCGGAGTCGCAGGCCCGCGACGCCGCCGAGGCGGCCCGCGCTTCCGAGGCGCGGGCGGTGCGCTCCGAGGAGAAGATGCGGCAGTTCGTCGCGGACGCTTCGCACGAGTTGCGTACGCCGCTGACGTCCATCCGCGGCTTCGCCGAGCTGTACCGGCAGGGCGCGGTCGGCAACCCCGAGGACACCGCGAAGCTCGTACGCCGCATCGAGGACGAGGCCTCCCGGATGGGTCTGCTCGTGGAGGACCTGCTGCTGCTGGCCCGGCTGGACCGGGAACGGCCGATCGAACTGGCCCCCGTGGAGCTGCCGGTGCTCGCGATGGACGCGATCCAGGCGGCACAGGCGACGGCCCCCGACCGCAAGATCACGCTCGAGGTCCGCGACGTGCCGGAGAAGCTGGTCGCGTACGGCGACGACGCGCGGCTGCGGCAGGTCATCGGCAACCTCATGACGAACGCGCTGGTGCACACCCCGCCGGACGCCTCGGTGACGCTGTCGCTGTCGGCCGAGGAGGGCAACCGGGCGGTCATCGAGATCACCGACACCGGGCCGGGATTGTCGGCGGATCAGAAGGATCACGTGTTCGAGCGCTTCTACCGGGTGGACGAGGCGCGGACACGGCGTACCGACCGGGACGCCACCGGGACGGGCCTGGGCCTGGCCATCGTGGCGGCGATCGTCCGGGCGCACCACGGCACTGTGGACGTCATCAGCGAGCCGGGCAAGGGCGCGACGTTCCGGGTCGCTCTGCCCGCTTTGGTGCCGGACGAATCCTGATCCTCCCGGCATCCGCCATTCACAGAAAACCTTCAGGGCCAGCACAGGTCAGTCGGAGCGGTCGGGGGCAATGTTGACCGCATGAACGAGCACGAGACCAACCCGCAGCGGCACGAGGACTCCTCGCCCGAGGAGCAGTCGCACCGGCCCGCGGACGCCTCCACCGCAGGCAGCAGCCCGGAGCGGGGAGAGTCCGACGTCACGGCGCAGCAGCCCGTCGTGGGCGGCGGCCCGGCACCCTGGCAGCCGCAGCCCGGCCAGCCGCACCCTGGTCAGCCGCAGCCCGGTCAGTGGACGGGCTCCCCGTGGCAACAGCCGCAGGCGCAGCCGCCGTACGGTCAGCAGCCGTACCCGGGCCAGCCGTTCCCGCCGCAGCATCCCGGTGCGCCGCAGCCCGCCTACGCCGGCGCCTATCCGGGCCAGCCCGGCCAACCGCAGCCCGGCCAGCACCAGCCCGGCCAGCACCAGCCTCAGCCCGGCCAGCAGCAGCCGCAGTACGGTCAGCCCGGCGCCGAGGGTCCCTGGACCGCCCAGCAGGCCGCGGACGCTCCCATCTGGGCGACGCAGGTCGGCGGCGAGCCGCAGCGCGACCCCGCGCGGGCCGGCCGCAACCGCCGGATCCTGGTCGCCGGCGCCGCCGCGGTGCTGATCGCCCTGGGCGCCGGCGGCGTCGGGGCCGCGACCGCGATGGCCTTCGACGACGACAGCAGCGCGGGCACCGTGCAGACCAGCAACTCGTCGGTGACCCGGGTCGTCGACCGCTCCTCCCTCGCGCAGATCGTCGCCGCGGTCAAGGACAGCGTCGTCTCGATCAAGACGGAGAGCGGCGAGGGTTCCGGCGTCGTCCTCGACGCCCAGGGCTACATCGTCACGAACAACCACGTCGTCGCCACCGCGCAGGGCAACACCGTCACGGTGATCTTTGCGAGCGGCAAGAAGGCGTCGGCCACGATCACCGGCACGGATCCGCGTACGGACCTGGCCGTGGTCAAGGTCAGCGGCGTCTCCGACCTCAAGCCGGCGAAGTTCGGCTCCAGCGCCAACATGCAGGTGGGCGACACCGTGCTCGCGCTGGGCAGCCCGCTGGGCCTCGAGGGTTCGGTGACCGAGGGCATCATCAGCGCGAAGGACCGCACGATCCAGTCCGGCGGCGAGGACCAGCAGACCCCGCAGAACCCGTTCGGCGGCGGTCAGCAGCAGTCGTCCGGCACCACGTCGATGTCCGGCCTGCTGCAGACCGACGCGCCGATCAACCCGGGCAACTCGGGCGGCGCGCTGGTCAACACCAACGGCGAGGTCATCGGCATCAACTCGGCCATCGCGACGTCGGGCGCGGGCTCGGGCAACATCGGCCTCGGCTTCGCCATCCCGAGCGACAAGGTGACCACGGTGTCCAAGGCGCTGATGAAGGGCGAGAAGGTCAGCCACCCGGCGCTCGGCGTCAGCGTCACCGAGGCCGAGGGCGGCGGCGCCCTGGTCAGCACGGTGCTGCCGAACAGCGCGGCCGCCAAGGCCGGCATCGAGCAGGGCGACGTCATCACCGTGGTGAACGGCAAGCCGATCAACGACTCCGACGACCTCATCGCGGTCATCCAGAGCGCCAAGGTCGGCGACACGGTGTCGGTGAAGTTCACCCGCAACGGCCAGGAGCAGACGGTCAACGCGACGCTGACCGAGGCGCCCTGACGGACCACACCCGGCGCCGCCCGGGCCATCGGGCGGCGTCACCTCCCCAGCGGTGGGTGGTCGTGACCAAGGGGGTTGGTCACGACCACCCACCGCACCTTTATGTCCCCTTCGCGCGCTGTCTTCCACCGATCGGCATATCGGGGGCTCGCGTTCGGCCCGGCGGACCGCCTACTCTCCATTCGCCCGTCGC
This sequence comes from Actinoplanes sp. NPDC049316, assembly GCF_040677315.1. Lineage (NCBI taxonomy): Bacteria > Bacillati > Actinomycetota > Actinomycetes > Micromonosporales > Micromonosporaceae > Actinoplanes > Actinoplanes sp. NPDC049316. The sequence goes on from NZ_JBFAQM010000023.1 coordinate 128,681, forward strand.
GCCAGTGGAAGGCCGTCCCCGTGACCTACGTCGAGACCCGGATGAGTGTCTGGGAAGCGCTGGCCGGTCGCGCTCCCGGTGAGCCCTCCGGGCCCGCTGACCCCGGGCTCTGGGGCGCCGTGGTGGACCGGCTCAACCCGGCCCGCGCCAAGCCCGTCCTGCGCGCCGGGATCGAGGCCGTCGAGCTGACCAGCGTGCGCGGGTCGGCGTACGTGATGCTGCGCTCGCCGGACGACGGCGGCCGCGCCAGCTACCTGCGGCTGACGCCGGAGGAGTGGCAGCTGGCGCTGATGATGGACGGCACGCACACGGTGGCCCGGCTGGTCGCCGAGTTCGCCCGTCTCGCCGGCCGGCTCGCCCCCGACCAGGTCCGCCGCGTCGTCGCCGACCTGGCCGGCAACCGCATGCTGGACGAGCTGCCGGTGGACGCGTTCCGGGCGCTGCAGGAGCTCGAGCGCAAGCCGCTGCCCCGGCGTGTCGGCAGTGGGCTGCTCGCGGCCGCACGTGGCCGGCGCATGCTCGTCTTCGACGTCGACCCGCTGGTCACGGCCCTGTACCGGGCCGGCGGCAGGCTGCTGTTCACGAAGGTCGCCGCGATCGTCATGGCGGCCCTCGCGCTGGCCGGTGCCGCGCTCTTCGTGACCACGTGGTGGAACGGCAGCGAGGCGGTGTTCCTCACCGGCGGGTCGTATCTCCTCGGCGCGGTCGTGCTGCTGCTGCTCAACGTGCTCGCGCTGGCCAGCCATGAGCTCGGGCACGCGCTGGCCACCAAGCATGCCGGACGGGAGGTACCCGCGGCGGGCGTGCTCGTCTACTTCGGCATCCCGTCGGTCTTCGTCGACACCACCGACGCGTGGATGGCCGGGCGGCGGGCGCGGATGCTCGTCACGGCGGCGGGCCCGGCCACCGGCCTGGTCCTGGCCGGCACCATGCAGCTGGTGGGGCTCGCCGTGCCGGCGCTCGGGCCGCTCGCCTTCAAGCTCGCCTTCGCCTGGTACCTGAACGCGTTGTTCAACCTCAACCCGCTGCTCGCGCTCGACGGCTACTACCTGCTGATGGACTGGTTGGAGATCCCGAACCTGCGCGGACGCGGCCTGGCATGGGTCGCGTCGCGGCTGCGCGGGCGCCCGCCGGCCTGGGGCGGCCTGGACCGGGAGGGGCGGATCGTCGCGCTGTACGGCGTGCTCGCCGTGCTGTGGCTGGCCGTCGCGGTGAACCTCGCGTACCGGATCTGGGCGGACCGGGTGGCCGGGCTGGCGACCGGGCTGTGGAACGGCGGGGCCGGCGGGAAGGCCCTGCTCTTCCTGGTCGTCGCCGGGCTGTGCGCGCCGCTGGTGTACCTCGCCGCCGGCTGGCTCGCCCGGTCGTGGCGTCGCTTCCGGGTACGCGCCGCCGAGAAGCAGCGCGAGGCCGACGCGCCGCGCCGCCTCGAGGCGCTGCGCAATTCCGACCTCGGCGGCCTGCCCGAGCCCGCGCTCGCCGGCCTGGCCGCCCGCGCCCGGTGGGTACGCCCGCCGTCCGGCACCCCGATGATCCTGGCCGGCAGCACCCAGCAGGCCGTGTACGTCGTCGTCGACGGCGCCATGCAGGCCCGCAAGCCCGGCGACCCGGGTGGCACGATCCGCCACCACGTCGGGGCGGGCGGCGTCGTCGGCCTCGCGAACGCGCTCACCGGCCGCGCCACCTCGCTCGACTGGCACACCGCGGGCACCACGCTGCTGGCCGTACCGACGGCGACCGTCGCGACGGTGGTCGGGCCGCTGCCCGGGCCGCCGCCGGCCGACCGCGCCGAGGCCGAGGCGCTGTTCGCCGACACCCCCGCGCTCGCCGGCCTGGCCGGGGACGAGCGCCTGGCGCTCATCGCCACCGCGCACCCCGTGGATCTCGAGCCGGGCGCGCCGGTGGACCTGCCCGGGCCGACGCACGCCGTGGTGGTCGAGTCCGGCGTGATCGCCATGCCCGACGGCGTGGAGCTGCGCCGCGGCACGCTGATCGGCCCGGTCGGTGACGGCACCCCGGGTACGGTCGCCCAAACGCGTACGCCCACCCGGCTCTGGGTCATCCCGGACGCCTCCGACCTGCCGCCGCTCGTGGGAACGCCCGGGCCGGGCACCTCGCCGTCATCCGGCGTGGACAGTGCCGGCACGGCACGCGGCGTGCACTCCGCGGGCGTCTACCCGCCGCTCGCGGTGCCACCGGGGCCGCCGGACGGCACCGAGGACCCCGAGGTGGACCGCCGCTTCGAACGGCGCATGTGGTGGCTCGTCCTCCTGCTGCTCCTGCTGTCCCTGCTGCTGACGGCGCTGAACTTCGCGCCCGGCCCGGCCTGGGCCGAGATGCCCACCGACCGGGCCCTGCTCACCGCCGAGCGCGGCACGCTCGCCGTCACCGTCGACGGTCGATCCGTACGCCTGACCCCGGGCGACCGCCGCTACGTCGACGAGGGAGCGCGGATCGAGGTGCCCGCCCGCGCGTCCGGCCGGCTCACGTTCAAGGGCGGCTCGGCGACGCTGCTCTGCGCGGGTACGCAGGCCGAGGTGGGTGCGCTGGCCACGGACGCCGGCCGGACCCGCGTGCCGCACGGCGTGCTGACCCTCCGCAGCGGGCGCGTGCTCGCCGACACGGGCAGCACGAGCGGTGCGTACGAGCCGTTGCGCCTGACCGTGCAGTCCACCGCCGGCACCGCCGTCAACGACGGCGCGGCCTGGTTCGGTGTCGAGCCGGGCACGGTCTCCGTCGCCGCCGGGCGGGTGTTCCTCGGCGACAGCCCCGTCACGACCAACGTGACATCGCTCAGTTGCGGCGACGGCGTACCCGTGGCACCGCCCGCGGGCTCGCCCAGCGAGTCGCCGAGCGACGTACCGTCGGATCTTCCGTCGGTGACGCCGCCGCCGTCGCTCTCGCCGAGCGTGACGCCGCCGACCGTGCCGCCGACGACCGCCGATCCCGGGCAGCCGGCCACGCCGGACCAGCCGCGGCCGACCACGACCCGTCCGACGACGCGGCCGCCGGCCACCACCCGTCCGACGACCCGGCCGACGATCCGCCCGACGACGGTGCCGCCGAGCACCACCCGGCCGCCGGCGCCCAGCCCGGATCCGCCCTCGACTCCGCCCTCCACGTCGGCGCCGGCGAACCCGGAGCCGTCGGACACGACTCCGCCCGTGATTGGATGAGCCGTGCTCTGTTTCTTCTGTGCCAAGGCGGCACGTGGCACCTGCCGGTTCTGCGGGCGCGGCGTGTGTGAGGACCATGCCCGCTTCGGTCCGTACCTGTTGCAGGTCAGCAGGTCGGTGACCCGCGAGCGTGCGGAGGCGTTGGTGGTGGAGGACGCGGTGCAGTGCGGCACGTGCCGCCCGCGGCCGCAGCCGGTCGCCATGCCCGAGCTGGACTGATCGGCCGATACCGGACAGTGGATGCGGCCGCCTACCTTGGCGGCATGGGCGACTTCGACACCGTGCTCGAGCGGCTGCTCACCGATCCCGCGTTCCAGGCGAGCCTGGCCCGGGACCCGGACTCGGCGCTGGCCGGTTACCGTCTCGAGGCTGACGAGGTGGCGGTGCTGCGGCAGCAGGTGTCCACCGACGCCGGCGCCTCGGCGGCCACGGTGGAGCAACGGGTCACCAAGTCCAGCACCTTCGGCATCCTCGGCTCGCTCGGCGGGCTCGCCGACGCCGCGGCCGGGTCGCCGGCCGACGGCGCGGCCGGCATCGGGCCCGTGCCCGGGACGCACCAGGGTTTCGGCGACGCGCACGCGGCCCGAGGCGCCGGAGCGGGTCTCGGCGCGACCGCCTCCCGGCTGGGCGACGCGCCGCGGACCGGGTTCGGCGACGCGCACCTGCCGGCGCCGGAGGGCTACCACAACCGGGTCGACGCGGACGGCGACGGCACGCTGGACAAGGCGTCGTACCGCGGGCACCGGGGCGGCGGCGCGGAGATCGTCGTCGACCTGAATCGCGACGGGCGCGCCGACTTCGTCGGCGTCGACAAGGATCTCGACAACCGCGTCGACTATGCCGACTACGACAAGGACCACGACGGCGTCTTCGAGAAGCGCATGTACGACGACGACGGCGACGGCTGGCTGGACCGCAGCGTCCGCCGCTGAGCCTTCCGCCGCTGAGCCTTCCGCCGCTGAGCCTTCCGCCGGGCGCCGCCGGCCCGCACCATGAGGGGATGGTGGCTATCGCGGCCCGCGGGCTCACGAAGAAGTTCGACGATGGAGCGGTGGCCGTCGACGACGTCTGCCTCGAGGTGCCCTCCGGCGAGTTCCTGGTGGTGCTCGGCCCGACGGGATGCGGCAAGTCCACGCTGCTGCGGCTGCTCGCCGGGATCGAGGAGCCCACGGCCGGGACGGTGCTCTACGACGGCGTACCGGTCCGGGAAGCGGACCGCGACATCGCGATGATCTTTCAGTCGTATGCGCTGTACCCGCATCTGACCGTCGCGCAGAACATCGGCTTCCCGCTGCACACGACGCCTTTGTCGGCGGCTGAGGTGGCGGCCCGGGTGGCGGGGGTCGCCCGGCACGTCGGCGTCGACGACCTGCTCGGCCGCTATCCCCGGCACCTGTCCGGAGGACAGCGGCAGCGGGTCGCGATGGCCCGGGCTCTGGTCCGGCGCCCGTCGGTGTTCCTGCTGGACGAGCCGCTGTCGTATGTGGACGCCGGAGCGCGGGCGGCGCTGCGTGCGGAGATCTCCGCCATCGTCCGCAACCTGGGCGTCACCACGATCTACGTCACGCACGATCAGATCGAGGCGATGAGCATGGCCGACCGGGTCGCGGTGCTGCGCAAGGGCGTGCTGCAGCAGGTCGGGCCGCCGGCCCAGGTGTACGCGGACCCCGGCACGATCTTCGTCGCGGCGTTCCTCGGCACCCCGCGGACGAGCCTGCTCGAGGCGGCGGTGTCGGTCTCGGACGGCCGGGTGCTTCTCGACCTCGGCTCCCAGGTGCTCGAGATGCCGGCGGGGGACGCGCGTACGGAGGCGTTGGCGCGGCACGACACCGCCCGCGTGACGGTGGCACTGCGCGCGTTGTCGCCGGACAAGAAGGGGCCGTTGTCGTTGCGGGGCACCGTCCGTGCCGTCGAGAACCTGGGTCACGAGTTGCTCGTCCATCTGGACGTCGGGGGAGTGCCGACGCCCGCGGCGACCTCGCGGCTGGAGACGTCGTCGCCGTTGCCCCGGCCGCGGATCGGGCCGCCCGCCGACCGGTCGCCGTACGGCCTGCAGCCCGCGTACGAATCGCTCGAGCCGCCGCCGACGGGTGAGGTGATGATCCGGATGGCCGCGCCGGGCCGCGCGGAGATCGGCGCGGAGCTCACCGTCGGGGTGGGTTGGGACGATCTGCTGGTGTTCGACCGGGCCGGCCGGCGCATCCGGCCCACCGAGGGCCTGGACAGAATCAGTTAACAGTCCTAATAATTGGCCAACTGTCGATATGCCGACGTTGGAGGCCATCCCCCATGCGCCGATCCCTGCTCCTCGCCGCGACCGCCCTGCTCGCGGCGTCCGGCTCCGCCGTCTACATAGCCTCGTCCGCCGATGCCGCCGTCGCCTGCGCGGCCGCCTGGAGCTCCTCCGCGGTTTACACCAAGGACATGACCGCCTCGCAGTCCGGGCACAACTACACCGCCAAGTGGTGGACGCAGAACGAGAGCCCGGCCACGCACAGCGGGCAGTGGGACGTCTGGGCCGACAACGGCACCTGCGGCGGTACGACCCCGCCGCCGACGACGCCTCCGACCACCACGCCTCCGACCACTCCGCCCACGACGCCGCCCACGACGCCGCCCACGACGCCGCCCACGACCCCTCCGACGCAGCCGCCTGTTGGTGGCCTGCCCAAGCACGCGCTGATCGGCTACCTGCACGCGAGCTTCGCGAACGGCTCGGGCTACCTGCGGATGGCCGACGTACCGGCCGACTGGGACATCATCAACCTGGCCTTCGGCGAGCCCACCTCGGCGACCTCCGGCGACATCCGGTTCACGCTCTGCCCGGCCAGTGAGTGCCCCGGCGTGGAGAGCGAGGCGGAGTTCATCAGCGCCATCAAGGCGAAGCGCGCGGCCGGCAAGAAGGTGCTGCTCTCCATCGGCGGCGCCAACGGCCAGGTGCAGCTCACCACCACGGCAGCCCGCGACAAGTTCGTCAGCTCGGTCAGCGCGATCATCGACAAGTACGGCCTCGACGGGGTCGACGTCGACTTCGAGGGCCACTCGCTGTCGCTGAACACCGGCGACACCGACTTCAAGAACCCCACCACCCCGGTGATCGTCAACCTGATCGCGGCGCTCAAGTCCCTCAAGGCCAGGTACGGCGCCGGCTTCGTCCTGACCATGGCGCCGGAGACGTTCTTCGTGCAGCTCGGCTACCAGTACTACGGATCCGGCCCATGGGGCGGCCAGGACCCGCGCGCGGGCTCGTACCTGCCGGTCATCTACGCCATGCGCAACGACCTGACGGTGCTGCACGTCCAGGACTACAACAGCGGCTCGATCATGGGGCTGGACAACCAGTACCACAGCATGGGCGGGGCCGATTTCCACATCGCCATGACCGACATGCTGCTCGCGGGCTTCCCCGTCGCGGGCAACACGGCGAACATGTTCCCGGCGCTGCGTGAGGACCAGATCGCCTTCGGTGCGCCGTCGTCGGTCAGTGCCGGCAACGGGTACGTGGCTCCGGCCGGCGTGCAGCAGGCCGTCAGCTGCCTGGTCAAGGGCACGAACTGTGGCGGATACACCGTACGCAGCGGCACGAACCCGAACTTCCGCGGGCTGATGACCTGGTCGATCAACTGGGACAAGTTCTACTCGTGGGAGTTCAAGAACGCGCACGAGCCGTTCCTCAACGGCCTGGGCTGAACGCCCGTCCGGCGTCGCCCGTCCCCGCTCGAGCCGGGGCGGGCGGCGCCGGTTGCCTCATCGCGTCGCCGAGCGCAAGATCATGACAGCGCTGTGGACAACGGGCCGGCGCGCCCGGCGGACGTGGAACGATGAGGTCATGGTGGAGAGTCCGGTCGCGTTCGTGCTCGGCGGGGGAGGCGTGCTCGGCGCCGTCCAGGTCGGCATGCTGCGGGCGCTCTTCCGCGCCGGCTACCGCCCCGACGTCGTCGTCGGCACCTCGATCGGCGCGGTCAACGGCGCGCTGGTCGCGGCCGACCCGACCGAGGCCGTCACCGACCGCCTGGTCCGGCTGTGGTCGTCCCCCGAGGCCGCCGAGGTGTACGGCGACTCCATCGCCCGCCAGGTCCGCCGGTTCGCGGCCCGCACCCACCTGCACTCGCCGCTGCCGCTGCGCCGCCTGCTGACCGCCGAACTGGGCGAGCAGTCGAGCTTCGCCGACCTGAAGATCCCGTTCCGGTGCTGTGCCGCGAGCATCGAGCGGGCCGCCGAGCACTGGTTCGACAGCGGTTCCGTGGTCGACGCCGTGCTGGCATCGGCGGCGGTCCCCGGGCTGCTGCCGCCGATGGAGATCGGCGGCGAGCACTTCGTCGACGGCGGCATCGTCAACTCGATCCCGATCGGCGAGGCCGTCCGGGTGGGGGCGAAACTGATCTTCGTGCTGCAGGTCGGGCGCATCGAGCGGCCGCTGACCGTCCCGCGGCGGCCCTGGGAGGTCGCGCAGGTCGCGTTCGAGATCGCCCGGCGGCACCGGTTCGCGCGCGAGCTTGCGTCGCTGCCCGACGATGTCCGGGTGCACGTTCTTCCCACCGGCGGCGGCGAGAGCCGCGACGACCAGCCCTGGGCATACCGGGACATGGCCGCCGCCGGCCGCCGCATCAGCCGCGCCTACACCGCGTCCCGCCGCTACCTCGCCGACGAGGTCTCCCCGGCACCGGGCGCCGGCGCCTGATGCTGCCGCCGCCCTGGGTCCGTCGCCTGGTCATCGCGCCGGCCGTGGTGGTGCTCGCGGCCCTGCTGCTCACCACGCTGCCGGTGTGGCTGCTCCTGGCCCTTGCGGCGTCGCCGCTGGTGCCGGGTCATCTGCGGGTGCCACGCCTGGCGTTCCTCGCCATCGTGTACGTCGTCTGGGACGCCGCCGCCCTCGTGTGCCTCGCGGCCCTGTGGTTCGCGTCCGGATTCGGCTGGAAGATCCGCAGCCCCGCGTTCCAGCGCGCGCACTACGTGCTCACCGGCCGCTTCCTCGCCGCCCTGTTCTGGGTGGCGGAGTGGTCGCTGCACCTGAGCCTGGAGGTCGTCGGCACCGACCCCGACACGGGCATGCCCGGCCGCCCCGAGATCGTCGTCAGCCGCCACGCCGGCCCCGGCGACTCCTTCGTGCTGATCCACTCGCTGGTCAACTGGTTCGACCGGGAGCCGCGCATCGTGCTCAAGGCGAGCCTGCAGTGGGACCCGGCCGTCGACATCCTGCTCAACCGCCTGCCCAACCGGTTCATCACCCCGGGCCGTCCCGGCGTCACCGACCTGGAGCAACACGTCGGCGCGCTGGCCACCGGCCTCGACGACAACGACGCGTTCGTCATCTTCCCCGAGGGCGGCAACTTCACCCCGCACCGCCGCCTGCGGGCCATCGCCCGGCTGCGGGCCAAAGGCCTGGAGGAGATGGCGGTACGCGCGGAGGCCCTGCGCAACGTTCTCCCGCCGAAACCGGGCGGCCTGTTCTCCGCGATCGACGCCGCCCCGGACTCCGGGGTCATCTTCGTGGCGCACACCGGTCTCGACAAGCTCGTCACCGTGGCCGACATCTGGCGCGAGCTTCCGATGGACAAGCAGCTGGTCATGCGGTTCTGGAGCGTCCCGCCGGAGGAGGTCCCGTCCGGCGAGGAGGAACGCATCCGCTGGTTGTACGACTGGTGGGCCCGCATCGACGCCTGGATCGAGGAGAACCGGCCCCAGCCGCGTCCGCTGGGCACCGACTGGACGGCGCGGCGCACCTCTGTGCGCTCCGGCTGAACCACCTGCCGCAGCCCGGCCGACCGGCGCGCCGTGCGCGTGGTGCGTTGCTGGCGCGGCCGACCGGCGCCGTGCGCGCGGTGCGCTGCGAGTGCCGCCGGATCGCCGCTGTGTCGCTGCGAGTGCCGCCGGATCGCCGCTGTGTCGCTGCGAGTGCCGCCGGATCGCCGCTGTGTCGCTGCGGGTGTGGCCGGCCCGCCGCTGTGGTCCGCGCAGGACGCCGGCCCTCGACGGCGTGGCGGGGCTGAGCGTCTTTCGCCCTGAGGAGAATCGCTGGGCGCGGCGCTCGTTACCGGGGAAGGTAGGAGAGTCCGATGCCGGGTGGGTGCTCACCGCGTCCGGCAGGTGCGAGAGGGTGGGTCCATGAGTGTTGACGATGTGATGATGCGGGCAGGTGGCGCATCCTTTGACGACCAGGTCTTCGAGCGGCTGCTCCGGGAGCGCATCATCTTTCTCGGCAGCGAGGTCAACGACGAGGTGACCAACCGCATCTGCGCGCAGATGCTGCTGCTGGCCTCGGCCGACAGCGAGAAGGACATCGCCCTGTACATCAACTCGCCCGGTGGTTCGATCACCGCCGGCCTGGCCGTGTACGACACGATGCAGTACATCAAGAACGACGTGGCCACGATCGCCATGGGCATGGCCGCCTCGATGGGGCAGTTCCTGCTCTGCGCGGGTACCCCGGGCAAGCGCTACGCCCTGCCGCACGCGCGGGTGATGATGCACCAGCTGTCCGGCGGCATCGGCGGCACCGCGGCCGACATCGCCATCCAGGCCGAGAGCATGCTGCACATCAAGAAGACGATGAACGAGCGGATCGCCTTCCACACCGGGCACACCCCGGAGGAGATCGAGGCCGACTCGGACCGCGACCGCTGGTTCACGGCCCAGGAGGCCAAGGACTACGGCATCGTCGACCACGTGATCTCCAAGGCGGCCGACGTCACGGCGACGTCCGCGCTGGTCTGACACACCTTCCACGAACGGGCGTACGGGTCTCCGTACGCCCGTTTGTGTTCGCCGGCGGCCATCGGGGTATAGCGATGTCATCCCCGAAGGTTCGAAGGAGGTGGCTGACGTGAGACTCCCGTCTTTCTCCCGGCAGTCCGACACCACCACGGAGACCGCAGACCGAGCGCCCGTTTCCGCGCGTACCGATGCCCCCACGCAGAGCGGAGCGGTCCAGGCCGACCGCGCCGCCACCACGTCCGAGCGTGCCACGGACCTAGCGTCGGCTGACCGTGCCGCGTCCACGGACCGTGCCGCGTCCACGGACCGTGCCGCCGTCGCCGAGCGCGCTGCGGCCGCCGACCGTGCCGCCGCGGACCGGGCGTCCGCTGAGCGTGCCGCCGCCGACCGCGTGGCCACCGAGCGGGCCGCCGCCGCCCGGGCCGAGGAGCGCGAGGCCCAGCACGCGGCAGCCCAGGCCGGCGAGCACCGTGCTCAGTATCGGCGGGCCGACGACCGTACCGCCCCGATGGCGAAGGTCGACGACCGTGACCGCACAGAACGTATCGACACGATCCCGTCCGACCGCAGTCCGGCCGAGCGTGGGACCGCGGAGCGTACGCCCGTGCCCGCCGGCCCCAAGCCGCGCGCGAGCCTGCTCGCCACGCTCGGCCTGATCACCGGTGTGGCCGCGGCCCTGCTCGTGCTCTCCGGACCGCTGCTCGGGTACGGCATCGGCGTGGCGGTGCTGTCGCTGATCCTGTCCGTGGCGGGCCTGCGCGCCACCAAGAAGCGCCACGTGGCCGGCAAGACCGACGCGCTGATCGGCCTCGTCCTGGCCCTCGCCTCGATCGTGGTGGGCGTGCTGGCGCTGACCGGCTCGCTCTCCTGGCTGGGCACCGACATGCAGCCGGTCAACAACCTGCGAGAGTGGCTCGACGCACAGTTTATCGACCGCTTCTGACGGGTATCTGACATTCACCGGAGGCGATGCGCCGAAGGGAATCTCCTCGGAACCGGGACGGCCATGAGTCGTCCCGCCCCGGAAACATCCGGCGGTGCGCCGGAAAGCGCGGTAGAGACCGATCGGCGATCACCGTCGACCGACTCGGATGGAGCCGCATCGTTGTGCGGGGGCGGCGGTTCGCCGCCCCCGACGCATGTCCGAACCTGATCGCCCACCTCCGGCGCCGCCGTCTCCGCCCCCCGGCCCTCGCCGCAGGACCGCCGCGCCGTCCCGGGACCGCCGCGCCGCCCCGCTGCAGGGCCGCCCGCGCCGTCGCGAGGCCGCCCGCGCCCGCCGCGCCGCCGTCGCGGGACCGCTGCCGCTGCAGGGCCGCCGCGCCGCTGCCGCTG
>NZ_JBFAQM010000024.1:0-134030 GCF_040677315.1 Actinoplanes sp. NPDC049316
GCGCCTCTCGCCCGGCCCGGCGGCCGCGCCTCTCGCCCGGCCCGGCGGCCGCGCCTCTCGCCCGGCCCGGCGGTCGCGCCTCTCGCCCGGCCCGGCGGTCGCGCCTCCCGCCCGGCCCGGCGGTGGGGCTCAGCCCGGCGGCCGCTCGGCCCGCTCCGCTGCCGGGCAGTCCGGGGGCGGAGCGGGCGAGCCGCAAACCTCAGGCCGCTGTGGCCGCCCACATCGCGGTGAAAGCGGCCGCTTCCCCGGCCAGCCACCGCTCCACGTCCCCGGTCTTCGCGGCCGGGTCGAGCCGGTGGGTGGTGCCGCGCCGGAGGTCGACGAGGACCGGGTCGGCGTCGGGGAGGATCTGGTCCATGTGGCGGGCCATCAGGTGCAGGGTGGCGGTGATCGCTTCGGGGGTCGGGGGTTCCTCGTCGAAGTGCAGGCGGACCGCTTCGCGGCGGCCGTCGGCGTACCGGAGGCCGAAGTGCGGGTTGATCTTCACGGCGAGGGGGCCGACTGAGGCAAGGGCCTCGCGGGTCTGGGCGAGACTGAGGTTCTCGGGGTCGCCCAGCGAGTGCAGGTAGGTCAGCGCGCCGGCGCTGACCGCCTCGTAGAGCGGCTTCCAGCGGGGCTTCACCAGCTCGGTGACGCCGGTCAGGTAGGTGCCGCCGGTGCGGAACGCGACGTCCGCCTTCAGCGCCTTGACGAGCTGGCCGTGCGGGTTGAAGCCGGTGCGGCGCTCGCGCTGGCGGCGCAGGCCGCCGACGAACGTCGCCTTCGCCGGGCCGGTGCGGGCCACGTAGCGGGTGAAGCCGAGCATCGTCGCGTACGGCGGAATCGTCGGGGTCGAAGAGGGCATAACGGGCACGGTCACGGTGATCTCCCCGCAGCTCAGAGGCTGTTTTAGTACACACATTCTAATCGACGGGTACGACATTCCCAACCGTGCCGTGAGCGCCTGCACGCACTCAGTGATCATCGATGGCTGATACTGGCGGGCATGGCTCTGATCCGCTGTGACTTCTCGTCCGAGGCCCTCGCGCTCGGCACGTCGATGACGGTGCTGCTGCCGCAGACCGCGAGCGCCCAGATCGGGCTCGCCGGCCGAGCGTCCGGCGCCGCTCCGCCGGTGCTGTACCTGCTGCACGGTCTCACCGACGACGACACCGCCTGGACGCGGTACACCTCGATCGAGCGGTACGCCGCCGCGAAGGGCTTGGCCGTCGTCATGCCCCAGGTGCACCGCAGCTTCTACGCGGACGAGCGGTACGGCATGAAGTTCTGGACGTTCCTCTCCGAGGAGCTGCCGTCCGTGGTGTCCTCGTTCTTCCGTGTCTCCACCCGGCGCGAGGACACATTCGTCGCGGGACTCTCCATGGGCGGGTACGGCGCCTTCAAATGGGCTCTGCGGCAGCCGGAGCGCTTCGCCGCCGCCGCGAGCCTGTCGGGCGCGCTGGATGTGGCGTACATGGCGGAGTGGGACAAACGGCCGCACATCAGCGAGCTGATGGCCCGGGTCTTCGGCGACCGTCCGGTCGCCGGCGCGGACGACGACCTGCTGCACCTGGTGCAGCAGCGCGCGGGCGCCGATCTGCCCGCGCTCATGCTGCGGTGCGGCACGGAGGACTACCTGGTGGCCCAGAACGAGCGCTTCGTCGCCGCGTGCCGCCGGCACGGGGTCGCCCTCGACGCGGCCTTCGGGCCGGGCGATCACGAGTGGGGCTACTGGGACGCCCAGATCCAGGCCGTTCTGGACTGGCTGCCGCTGAAGAGCTAAACCTGGAGGGCCGAGGCCATCCGGGCCTGTTCCTCGAGCACCTCGTTCATCCGTTCCTGCACCGCGCTGATCTGCCCGATGGTCTCGCTGGTGGTGAGGATGCCGGAGGAGACCGTACGCGTGCTGTTCTGGATGCCCGTGATCTGTTCCGACACCCGCTGGGTGGCCTCGGCGGTCTCCCGGGCGAGATCCTTGACCTCCCCGGCGACGACCGCGAAGCCGCGCCCCACCTCGCCGGCGCGGGCGGCCTCGATGGTCGCGTTGAGGGCGAGCAGGTTGGTCTGGTCGGCGATCGACGAGATGATCTTGATGACGTCGCCGATCGCGGCCGACGCCTGACCCAGCGCCTCGACCTCCTGGGTCATCTCCGAGGCGCGGGCCACCGCGTCCTGGGCGACCCGGGTGGCGTCGTCGCTCGCGGCGCGCAGGCGGGAGACCGTGTCGAGCAGGGAGCGGGAGCTCTCCGCCGCGCTCTCGTTGCCGCGGACGATGTCGAGCCGCTGCGACACCAGCTGCGTCACGTTGCGCAGCGCCGAGGCGCGCGAGTCCGACAGCTCGATGTGGCTGGTGGTGAAGAAGTCCATCGTGCCGATGATCCGGCCGTGGCTCGAGATCGGCATGCAGACGCCGGAGCGGACGCCCGCCCGCTGCGCCGCGGGTGCCCGTACGCAGTCGGTGAGCTCGCCGATGTCGCGGACGAACACCAGGTCCTGGGCCCGCCACGCGCGTCCCGAGAGGCCGGCCCCCTCGGCGAAGGTGGCCGCCAGCGTCACCTTGCGGAACTCGTCGCCCGCCGAGCCGGACTCCACCTTGAACTTGAGCAGGTTGTCGTGGTCGTCGATCTCCCAGTAGGACCCGTACGCCCAGCCGAACGCCTTGCGGGCCGACTCGAGCGCGATCCGCAGGGTGGACGGGACGTCCCGGGCCTCGCCGAGCGCCGTGACGACCTCGGTGACGGCGAGCCGGTCGTCGGCGATCTGGCGCAGCTCGGCGGCGGCCAGCGCGGAGAAGCGGGCCCGCTCGGCGATGCGCGCGATGGTCGCCCACTTCTCGCTGCGCGGTCCCTCCAGGTAGAGCGGTTCGGGGGAGTAGTACTCGAGGACCGCGATGACCTGACCCTCCTGCAGCACCGGCGTGACCACGGCGGCTTGCATCCCGGCCCGGGCCGCCACCTGGCAGCGCTCGCAGTCCACGCACTCGTCCATCGCGTCGACATAGACCGGTTGCCTGGTGCGGACCGCGCGGCCCACCAGGCCGGTGTCCATGGGTACGGGATTGCCGGCGGTCACCGCCTGCAGCTCCGCCACGAGCGCCCCGGTCTCGTGGAACACCATGAGCCGGTCGTCGTCGGCCGGCAGCCACACCGCGCCGTAGCTCAGGTTGTGCGAGTCCACGGTGCTGTCGACGGTGATCCGCCAGGCGGTGTGCTCGTCGGCCACCTCGTCGAGATCCATGATGAGCTTCTCGAGGCTCTCGACGTCGCGCGGTACGGCCTGCAGCACAGGGGGTGTGGCCGCCCGCGAACGAAATGAGACCACCGTGGCACTCCCGTCCCTCGTTACGCCCTGGGTTCACCCATCATGGGACAGCCGCCACCGGCGGGACGGCAGTTTGGGCGAAACGGGCGGCGGGGGATCTCAGTCGGAATCCCGGGTCTGCTCCGCGAGGAAACGTTCCAGCTCGGCGCCGAGCTCGTCCGCGCTCGGCAGGGCACTGCCGGACTCCGCGAGCAGGTTGCCGGCACGGCCCCGGACGAACGCGTCGTACTGCGCCTCCAGGGACGCGACGAGGCGGACGGCCTGCTCGTCGTCGGCGACCTGCTTGTCGACCTCCTCGCGCACCTCGGTGGCGGCCTCGTGCAGCGCGGCGGTGGGCAGGACCAGGCCGGTGGTGTTGGCGACCGACTCCACGAGCAGCTCGGCGGCGGCCGGGTAGGTGGTCTGGGCGAGGTAGTGCGGGACGTGCGCCGCGTACCCCATCGCGTCGTGGCCGGCCTCGCCGAGGCGGAACTCCAGGAGGTTGCCGACGCTCGCCGGGACCTGCACCCGCTGCAGCCACGACTCGTGCTCGCCGAGCAGGCGCCGGTCGGTCGCGTGCGCGGTCACGCTCAGCGGACGGGTGTGCGGCACGGCCATCGGGATCGCGTTGAGGCCGACGGTCAGGCTGACGCCGAAGCGTTCGATGAGCCCGCGTACGGCCTTGATGAAGCGTTCCCACTGCAGGTCCGGCTCGGGGCCGGCGAGCAGCAGGAAGGGGGTTCCGGTGAGGTCCTTCAGCAGGTGCAGGGCGAGGGAGGGGGTCTCGTAGCTCTCCCAGTGGTCCTCGACGAAGATCATGGGGGGCCGGCGGGACCGGTAGTCCAGGAGCTGGTCGAGGTCGAAGGTCGCCAGCACCCGTCCCTCGAAGTTCTCCAGCAGATGTTCGCGTGACAGCTGGATCGCGCTGCCCGCGTCGACGAACCCCGTGAGCGCCTGGACGAGCACCACGCCGT
Source organism: Actinoplanes sp. NPDC049316 (assembly GCF_040677315.1). Classification (NCBI taxonomy): domain Bacteria; kingdom Bacillati; phylum Actinomycetota; class Actinomycetes; order Micromonosporales; family Micromonosporaceae; genus Actinoplanes; species Actinoplanes sp. NPDC049316. Next base: position 4,254 of record NZ_JBFAQM010000024.1, read on the forward strand.
CCAGCTCGGGCAGGTCGTCGGCCAACTCGTAGAGCCCGTGTGGGTCGAGCACGCTCAAAGACCTCCTCGTGTCAGCCCGCTGCACGGCGGGCGATGAGGAGAGAACAAGCGACCGGCACGGTTCATTCCCACCGACGACGAACGCCGCGGCCCGTGCGGGCCGCGGCGTCCTCGAGGACCGTACGGGTGGCTCAGACGCGGAACTGCGACACCAGCGACTGCAGCTCGTCGGCCAGGCGGGACAGCTCCTCGGCCGTACGCCGGGACTCGGCGACGCCCTCGTTGGTGCTCTGCGCCGCCTCGGCCACGCCGCCGATGGTCCGGGCGATGTCGGTGGAGCCGCCCGCCGCTTCCGCCACGCTGCGGCCGATCTCGCTCGTGGTGGCCGTCTGCTCCTCGACCGCCGAGGCGATCGTGTCCGAGTACGCGTTGATCCGCTCGATGACGGCGGCGATCTCCCCGATCGCGTCGACGGCGGCGGACGTGTCGGTCTGGATGGCCTGGATGCGGCTGGAGATCTCCTCGGTGGCCTTCGCGGTCTCCTGGGCGAGGTCCTTCACCTCGCTGGCCACCACGGCGAAGCCCTTGCCGGCCTCGCCGGCCCGGGCCGCCTCGATCGTCGCGTTGAGCGCGAGCAGGTTGGTCTGCTCGGCGATCGAGGTGATCACCTTGACGATGTTGCCGACCTCGGCGGAGGAGACGCCCAGCTTGGCGACCGTGCTGTTGGCCGACTGGGCGACCTCGACGGCGCCGCGGGCCACCCCGGCGGCGTCGGCCGCGCTGGTGGCGATCTCCCGGATGGACGCGGTCATCTCTTCACTGGCGGCGGCGACGGTGTCCACGTTGCTGCTGACCGTCCCGGCGGCGGCGGTCACCTGCTCGGCGCGCGAGCTGGCCTGCTCGGCGTTGACCGCGATGCGGCCGCTGATGTCGGTCATCTCCTGGGCGGAGCCGGCGAGGGTACGGCTGCTGCCGGTGATCTGCGAGATCGTGCTGCGCAGCGTCGCCATGGCCCGGTCCAGCTGGTCGCCCATCCGGCCGACCTCGTCCTTGGACTTCATGCCGGCCGTACGGGTCAGGTCGCCGGCGGCGATGCTGTCGATGATGCCCGACAGCGCCTTGACCCGGGTGACGATGCTTCGCGCGATCGCCAGGCCGAGCAGCGTGGCGAGGACCAGGCCGACGACGAGTACGACGATGACGAACGTCCGGGCCGACTTGTAGGCCGAGGCGGCATCCCCGACGCGCGCCTTCGCGGCGGCCTCCTCCTCCGCGGCGAGCTTGTCCAGGTTGTACTTGGCCCGGATGATCGCCGGCTGCAGCTGGGTGTCGCGGGCGGTCGCCGTGGCGGCCGGGTTGCCGCTGGCCGCCGCGTCGAGGTAGACGTCGCGTGCGGTCTTGTACTTGTCCCAGAGGAAGACCGTCTGGTCCATCAGCCGCGGGTCGACGGTGCTCGCGCGGTACGCCTTGTTGTCCGCGTCGATCTGCGAGTCGAGCGCCTTGATCTGCGCCCGGATGTCGCTCGTCGGCGTCTGGCCGAACGTGAGGGCCTGGGCGTGCATCGTGCCCACGTCCGAAATGATCTTGTTGAGCTGCAGCGAGGCGGTGAAGCTCTCCTTGTACATCTTCTCGCCGACGTTGTTGACCTCGGCCAGGCGGACCAGGGCGACGACGCCCACCAGCGCCGCGACGATCGTCATCGCGCCCACGATGATCATGATCTTGGTGTTCAGCGAGCGGTCGGCGATCCAGTCGTGCAGCGGGTTCTTGAAATGCGGGCTGCGCGCGGACTTCGATGCCCTTGCGGGGCGGGCGACGGAAGGCATGTGGTGGGACCTCGCGATAGTTCCTGCGGGGGACGCGAGTCGTCCCCTTTCTCACTATCGGTGGTGGTTGGTGGTCGCTGAGGCGCTTTCCCGGAGTTCGCCCTCACACGGCGAGGGCGTCGTGCGCGGCGAGGTGCTCGTCGACCTGCTGCGCGGACAGCGGCCGGGAGAAGTGGTAACCCTGCGCGAAGCGGTATCCCAGCCGGTAGAGGGTGTCGGCCTGCTCGGCGGTCTCCACGCCCTCCGCGATCGCCTGCAGGTGCAGGCCGTTCGTGATCTGGATCATCGCCGTGGCGATGACCGCCTCCTCGGAGCGGCCGCCGATCCCGTCGACGAACGACTTGTCGACCTTGAGGGTGTCGGCCGGGCAGGTCCGCAGCAGGCCGAGCGACGAGTGCCCGGTGCCGAAGTCGTCCAGCGCCACCTTCACGCCCAGCGTCACCAGGTTCTGCAGGGTGTCGAGCGCGATGCCGCCGTCGAACACCGCCGTCTCGGTGACCTCGACGACCAGCTTCTCGGGGTCGAAGCCGGTGTCGGCCAGCGCCGAGCGCACATCCGCGGCGAAGCCCGGCTCGCGCAGCTGGCGGGCGGAGACGTTGACGCCGATCTCGTCCGGGGCGGCGGCGCCGTAGCGCTGCTGCCACTCGGCGGCCTGGCGCAGCGCGGTCCGCAGGATCCAGTCGCCGAGCGGCACGATCAGGCCGGTGCGCTCGGCGATCGGGATGAAGACGTCCGGCCCGATGAAGCCACGCTCGGGGTGCTTCCAGCGGATCAGGGTCTCCAGCGACGTCCACCGGCCGTCGGGCAGCGCCACGATCGGCTGGTACACCAGGGTGAAGTCGCCGTTGTCCAGGGCCCGGCGCAGGTCCGCGCCGAGCTGGGCGTCGGCCGCCTGGTCCTGTTCGAGACGGGCGTCGTAGACCGCGTGCCGGCCCTTGCCGCGCTCCTTGGCGGCGTACATGGCGAGGTCGGCGCGGCGCAGCAGCTCCTGCGGGCTGGCGTCGGTCCACACCTCGGCGAGGCCGATGCTGGCCTTGACCAGCAGGTCGTAGCCGAGCGCGTGGACCGGGCGGGTCAGCGACTCGGCGATCCGGTCGAGCACCTCGGTCGCCTCGTCGCTGCGCAGCCCGCGCAGCAGCAGGCCGAACTCGTCGCCGCCGAGACGGGCCACGACGTCGTCGGCGCGGACCGCCTCGCGCAGCCGGTCGGCGACCACGACCAGCAGCGCGTCGCCGACGGCGTGGCCGAGCCGGTCGTTGATCGCCTTGAAGTCGTCGAGGTCGATCAGCGCCAGGCTGAGCGTCTCGGCGTCCTCGCCGGAGCCGGCCTCCGCGAGCGCCTCCCGGGTCCGCTGCTCGAACAGCGCCCGGTTGGCCAGGTCGGTGAGGTCGTCGTGGTTGGCCCGGTGGCTCAGCTGGGTCTGGTAGCGGTTGAGCTCCAGCAGGTTCGCGTCGACGCGGCGCAGCAACCGGCCGTTCTCGGCGAGCGCGTTGATCTGGCGTGCGACCACCAGGGCGGTGAGCAGGACCGCCGCCAGCGCCACGGTCAGCACCACGTGCCCCGCCCCGCCGCCGACCACGAGCAGCAGGCCGTCCGTCGCGGCGACCGCGAGGTAGGGCACGACGCTGAACGAGCGACGACGGCGGACGACGAGCCCCACGCCGGCGGCGCGGCGCTGCCGATCGGCGGCGAGGGTCACGAAGAGCATCGTGGCGGGGACGAACATCATCGAGCCGCTGAGGCCCGGGTGCATCTCCAGGAACAGCGGCAACAGCCCGCCGCCGACCGCGCCGACGGCCGTCGCCCCGGCGAGCAGGCGCAGCGCGACCCGGTCGACGCCGCCGAAGCCGCTCACCGCGACCTTCACGAAGGCGAGTGCGGCGACCAGGCCCAGGGCGGTGAGCATGATCAGGGGTACGGCCGCCGAGCCGTCCGCCGCCCAGGCGTCGAGCACGCGGGTGATCAGGTACCAGGAGAAGATGCCCAGCGTGATGGCGACCGTGGCGGCGTCCAGCAGGAAGCGGATCATGACGCGGTCGCGTTCCCAGCCGCGCGCCATCGGCAGCCGTAGCAGGGCCCACAGCAGCACCAGCACCGCCAGCGTGTACGCCGCGGAGGTGGGCATGTCGTGGTCCTGATCCCCGGCGGCGGGGTTCAGCACGTACAGCCGGGCGTCGCCAATGACTCCGAGCACGACGGGGATGCAGACGACCGCCAGGGACCGCCAGATGCGCGCGGTGACCGGGTCCAGGCCGGGAGCGAACGCCGTACGCCAGCACGACCAGCCCGCCGCGGCCGTGCCGAGCATCGCCGGCATCCAGCCCCACACCACCTGGGTGCGCTGTTCGGTGTAGTTGACGGCGAACAGCACGATGGAGACCACGAGGACCCCGGCCGCCGCCAGCAGCATGGGAGTCGGCCGCAGCCGCTCCACCTGCTGTTCGTCGCCCGTCATGCCGCGTCGTCCCCTCGATGCTGTGCCTGGCTTCTCAGGGGGGCTAATCGGTTCCCCGGGGTACGGCATGAGCAGAACGGGCCCGACGGTCGCGTCACCGTACGACTGCACAGCGTGCGATCTGCCGGATCAGTGGGATGCACGTGCATCTGCAAGGCACAATGGCTGCAGCCGCCCATCCGACCACCCCTTCGGAGCGATTCGGTGACCGAGCCCGCCGTACCCCCCGCCCCCGCCGCCCCCGACGACGACGGCCTGCCCGGGTCGCTCTGGGCCCGCATGAAGGCCGACCCGCAGTACGCCCCCGAGCACCTCGCCCTGGAAGCCGTCCGCCGCATCGGCCCGGAGGCGCGCCGCTGGGCCCAGCGGGTTCGCGAGGACCAGCCCGGCATCTCCACCGACGACCTGGCCCAGCAGGCGTCCCGGCGGTTCCTCAACCACGCGCGCTTCTCCGGGGCCGTCTCCGGCGCCACCGGGCTTCCCGGCGCGGTCGTGGACGTCGGCGTGCTCGCGTGGACCCAGGCACGGATGGTGCTGCACATCGCCGCCGCGTACGGCGCGGATCCGGCCGGCGCGGAGCGCGCCACCGATCTGCTGGTCCTGCAGCGCGTGCACAAGGCCGCCGAGACGGCCCGCCTGGCGCTCGGGGTGGCCGCCGGCCGCGAGCGCGCGAGCCGCCTCTTCGCCGGGGCCGCCGACCGGCCGCTCACCGGCGTCATGCTCAAGCTCGGCGTCAAGCTGGCCCAGATGGCCGGCGTGCATGCCGCCAAGCGCATGTTCGCCAAGCTCGTGCCGGGCGCCGGGATGGTGCTGGGCACCTGGGCGAACTCGACGGCCACCAAGGATCTGGCCCGCCGCGCCCGTGAGCTCTACGGCGCGGCGGGGAGCACTCCCTAAAGTCGCGCTCCGCCCTGTCGATGCTTTCCCGGTAACGACCGTGCTCGGCGAACTCGGGGGAGGAGGAGCGGATGGGCCAGCGCAACCGGTGGCTGCTGCTCTTCGCGCCCCTCGTCCTGACCGGCTGCGGGGTGCTGGGCGGCGACTCGTCCGGCTCCGGCGGCGCGGGGGCCGCCACGGGCACCGCCAACGCCGGCACGCCGTGGACCGTCGTCGCGCGCGGCAGCGCCACCCCGTCGCCCACGCCCAGCAGCGGCGTGCCGCCGTACCCGGTGCCGACCGCGACCGGCTTCCTGCCGCTCAAGACGACGGCCGCGCCCACTCCCAGCCCGACGTGCGCGCCGGACACCGTGCACTTCTCGCGCATCCAGGCGCTGGACGTCGTCGCGGGGACCACCACGGCCACCGCGTCCTGGTACAACGTCGGCGGCTACAACCTCGTGGAGTACCGGCTCACCGCGATCAGCCAGGACCTCAAGACCGGCCGGCAGCGGGACGTCGGCTGGGTGAAGGTCACGCCGAAGCAGGCCTGCGGCCCGATGGCCGCGACGATCGGCAAGCTCGACCGGAGGACCGGCTACATCTTCTCGCTCGACGCCGTGGTCACCCGGCGCAGCGGGAACGGCACCCACGCCGGCACGCTGTATCGCTCCGCCGTCATCTACACCAGGTAGTCGGCCACCGTCCGCTGCGGCCGGTAGCCCTGCTCCCGGGCCCGCGTGAGGTCCAGGACCATGCCGTCGGTCAGCTGATCGACGGCGTAGCGGGTCAGCGACGGCGACACCCCCGCGAGCCCGCGCGCCAGGCCGGCGGGCACATGCCGGACGGGCACCCCGAGCACCCGGGACAGCACCTCGTCGCGGCCGTACGGCTCCGCATCGGCGATGTTGTACGCGCCGGCCGGCCAGTCCAGCGCCGCCAGGCATGCCGCCGCCAGGTTCTCCACCGCGGTCAGGCTCATCCGTACGTCGGCTCCGGGCAGCCACGCGCGGCCACCCCGGACCACCCGGCGCAGGCGGGGCAGCAGGTGCCGGTCGCCGTCGCCGTACACGGCGCGGGGGCGCAGAGCCACCGCGCCCGCCGCCAGGGCCAGCCGCTCACCCTCGGCCTTCGTGCGTCCGTACGCGCCACGCTGACCGTCGGCCGGATGGTCCTCGCCCACCGGGGCGGCGTACGGCCCGGGCCGGTACACGCTGGCGCTGCTCACCCACACGACGGGCCGGTCACCGGCGGCCTCGAGCAGCCGCTGCGTCCCGCCCACGTTCACCGCCCGGTACGCCTCCTCCGCCGCCCGTCCCGGCCGGGGATCGCCCACCGCGGCGGCCAGGTGCACCACGGCGTCGGCCCCGGCGAGGTCGGGCCGGGCGGCGGACGCGTCCCAGAAGACGTGCTCGCCCACCGGGCCGGGACGCCTGCCCACGCACACCACCTCGTGCCCGGCGGACGCCGCTAGCCGGGCCACCGCCGTACCGCAGAAACCGGATGCGCCCGTGACCGCGAGCCTCACGACGGCCGCACCACCAGAGACCGCCAGGACGGCAGCGCCGCGCGCCGGTCCACCCGGGCCCGCACGACCACCGGCCGGTACGGCGCCAGCGCCGACAGCGTGTCCGCGAGCTGAGCGCGGGCCAGGCGGGCGCCGGGGCAGGCGTGCGGCCCGGCCCCGAAGACCAGCTGCGCCGTACGCGCGGGCGCGGGCCTTGCGGGGTCGGGGTCGGTGCGGTGCGAGTCCGCGGCGTGACGGGCGACGAGCAGCATCCGGTCACCCGCACGCACGGGGCATCCGCCGGGCAGCTCACCCGCATCCGCGGCGACCCGGGGCAGCAGCGGCGTGGGGGCGGTCACCCGCAGCAGCTCGTCGGCCAGCGCGGGGCTGCCGGCGTACCCCCAGAGATCGGCGTCGCAGGCCCAGGCCGCGGCCCGCGGCAACGCGGCGACCGTCGTGGTGATCGCGGCCACCGCGAGCATGGTGGCCAGGCCGGCATCGCTCCCGCCGTCCGGCGCGACCAGCGCCGTCAGCCGTTGCGCCGCAGCGCGGGCCGCATCGTCGGTGCCGCGGCGGCGCACCCCCGGCAGGTGGGCCCGTGCCGTGGCCGCTGCCGCCGCCCGCGCCGCCTCCGCGAGTTCCAGACCGTCCACGGCGACCTCGGTGAGCGCGGCGGCGGTCGTCCCGGCGATCTCGGCCGCGACCGGGACCAGATCGACCGGGTCGCCGTCGGCGAGGGGCTTGAGCCGCCGTTCGAGCAACTCCGTCCACACCGGACGCAGACGCTGCACGCCCGCGGCCCCCAGCGCGTCGGACGTCCGCCGGCGGGTCTGCCGGTGTTCGTCGCCCTGCTGGTCGAACAGCAGGTCGCCGCCGGTCAGCCGGCCCGCCGCGCCCCCGGTGGTGCCCGCCGCGGTCCGGTCCAGCGGGATGCGGGTCAGCCCGGCGACGAACGCCTCCCGGTCGTGCACGAGCAGGGTGCGGCCCAGCCGTGCCACCCCGCGCCGCCGCGTCGCGGCGAGCAGGGAGAACAGCACCGGATGGCTGCCCAGGTAGACCCGGCGGTCCCGGCTGCGAGCGCTCATCGGACGTGCACCTCCCCGGGCGCGGGCCGGTAACGGCGGTCCCAGTGCCACAGCAGCGTCCGCAGCCCGCCCCAGGCCCGCAGCCGGCGCAGGCTGCTCTCGACGAGGAGGTGTTCGGCGCGGACGATCCGGGCGCTGTGCTCGCGGGCGCGGTTGAGCAGCGTGACGTCTTCCGCGCCGTCGCCGAGCGCCTCCCTCGGCGTGCCGCCGCAGCGGTCGTAGAGGGCCGCGGTGATGGCGAGGTTGTGCCCGTGGACCAGCACGAACGGCGACCGTGCCGACGGTGACCGGTGCAGCCACCGGCCGACTCCGGCGGCCAGCCGGACCACCAGCGGGTAGAGCACGCGGTGCGCCCATGACGGCTGTTCGTCGGCGCGCGGCACGCTGCGACCGCAGACCATGTCGTAGTTGTCCAACATGGACCGAGCTGTAGCCACCCAGTCCCGTGCGGGCAGGCAGTCGGCGTCGGTGCGCACGAGCTTCGTCGCGCCGCGGCTGATCGCGTACCGGAATCCGCTGTCGGCAGCCGTGCCCGCCCCCGGCGCCGGCTCGCGGACCACCTCGACGTCGCCGGGGAAACCGGCGGCGATTTCGGCGGTGGCGTCCGTCGACGCGTTGTCCACGACCACGAGCGTGAAGTCGCGGTCCGACTGTGCGGCGAGCGCGGCCAGCGTGCCGGGCAGCAGCCGCGCCTCGTTGTAGGCCGGCACCACGACGGCGAGCTCCCTCATGACGCCGCCGCCAGCCGCGCCGCCGCGGCCCGGTCCGGCTTGCGCGACCGGCCCGCGAGCGGGACCTGCGCCACGACGACCGCGTCGGGCCGTGCGGACCCCATCCGATCCAGGGGTACGCGCAGAGCGGCGCGCACCGCGTCCGCCGGCACTCCCGCGGCCGGCTGCACCACGGCGACCACGCGCTCGTCGCCGTCACCGGCCGGTACGCCCACGATCACCGCCAGGTCGACGCCGGGCACGTGCAGCGCCGGCTCGTACAGCCCGGGATAGATGTTCTCCGCGCCGCGCAGGATCATGTCCTTGCGGCGGCCGCCGAGCACGACCGACGACCCCTGCACCCGGCCCACGTCCCCGGTCTCGATCCACTCCGCGGGCTCCGAGCCCAGGTAGCGGTCGGCGGCGTTCGGCCCGCCCAGCAGCAACTGCCCGTCCGCCGCGGTGCGGGCGCGTACGCCGGGGAGCAGGTCACCGACCAGATCGCCGGTGCCGTCGAAGGCCGACTTCGCGGCGGACTCGACCGCGGCGGCGGGGAACACCTCGGTGAGCGCGTACACGCCCCAGGCCTCGTCGGCGCCCGCGGCGCGCACCCGGGCGAGCAGCTCCGCGCTGACCGGTGCCGAGCCGCTGTAGACCCGGCCGGTGAACCGGATCCCCGCGGCCAGCGCCGCCCGCACCTGCGGCGGGGTCAGGTACGTCGCCTGCGGAGCCAGCCGGGCCGCCTGCCGCACCAGCCGGCGCGGCGCCCGGGCCGGCAGCGCCACCGCCGCGCCCGCCGCGAGCGAGGGCACCAGCACGAAGAACGTCCCGCCCAGCACGGCCCGCTCCGGCACCGGCCTGACCAGGTCGTGCACCGTGCGCATCCCGGCGGTCAGGCTCGCCCGCGTGTGCACCACCGCGCGTGGCCGGCTCGTCGTTCCCGAGGTGAAGACGATCACCGCGTCGCCGTCGCCGTCGTACCCGCGCGGACGCGGACCGGGGGACAGGTCCAGCGCGGGCGCGGTGCCGGGCAGACGTCGGCCGACGGTCACCGTGGGCGCCAGCGTGGCCAGCTGCGGCAGCGCCAGGTGCGCGCGGCGGGCCAGCGGCGCCGCCCATCCCGCCACGGCCTGCGCCGCGGCGTCGGCCACCACCAGCCGCGGCCGGGCCGCGCCGAGCCGCGCCGTCAGGACGTCCGGCCCGGCGGTCGGGTCCAGCACCGCGATCCGCAGACCCAGGTGGTACGCCGCCAGCAGCACGGCCAGGGAGCGCGGGCCGGGGCGTACGGCCACCCCGAGCGTGTCGCCGGGAACGAGGCCCCGGGCGTGCAGGGCCGCCGCATAGCCGGTGGTGAGACGGGACAGGTCGGCACGGGTGGCGCGGACGACGGGCCTCCCGGTGCGCCCGCAGCCCAGCACCGCCGGGCGTGGATCGTCGTCGCGCAGGCTCGCCAGCAGATCACCCAGCATCAGCGCGGGTCCGCCGTGAGCGAGCCGCTGCCGCGGCCGAGATACCACTTCGCCGTGCCGGTTATCCCGTACGCGGCCAGCCGCCGGGTCGAGTTCTCCACGACCATCGTGCGGCTGTGCCGGATCGACGAGGTGGTCCGGCGTACCCGGTTGAGGAAGGTGCGATCGGTCGGCGACGGCCGCCGGGGCATGCCGCCGCACGCCTCGTACAGCTCCGCGGTGATGGCCATGTTGTTGCCGGCGTGCATCTTGTACGGCGCTTTGAAGCCGCTGTCGCGGTGTGCCGGGCGCAACCTGCCGAACGCGGCCGCGACGGCGACCAGCGCGCGGAAGAATCCCCGGCCCAGCGGACCGTGCTCGTCGCGGCGCGCGGTGATGCGCCCGCACAGGAGCCCGGCGCCGCCGGTGAGCCCGGCCCGTGCCGCCGCCACCCAGCCCGGGCGGGGCAGGCAGTCGGCGTCCGTGCGCGCCAGCAGCCGCGCGCCCTGGCTGATCGCGTACCGGAAACCGGTGTCGACCGCGCAGCCGACGCCCTTCTCGGTCTCCACCAGGACGTGGACCGGGAAGGGCGCCCGGAACGCCCGGGCGATGTCGGCGGTGCCGTCGGTGGAGCCGTTGTCCACCACGAGCAGCTCGAAGCCGGTGTCGGTCTGCGCGGCCAGCGCGTCGAGGGTCTGCTGGATCCGGGCCGCCTCGTCGTACGCCGGCACGATCACCCACAGGTCCGTCACGACACCTCCCAGACCATGGTCATCAGGCTGACGCCGCCACCGAGCCCGACGAACAGCACCCGGTCGCCGCGCTCCAGGCCCGGTCGGACCCGGTCGAGCTGCACGCCCAGCGTGGCGCTGGCCATGTTGCCGAGCTCCGGCACGGTGAGCTCCAGCTTGCCGGCCGGCACCCCGGCCACCTCAACGAAACGCTGCAGGTACGGCATGGTCACCTGGTGCACCAGCACCTTGGCGTAGTCCTCCCAGCCGAACCCGGTGCGGTACGCGACCCGCTCCAGCAGCCCGAGCCCGATCTTCTCGAACACCCCGCGCAGCTTGTGCCCGTCCCCGGTGAAGTACGTGTGCTCGTCGCCGCGCGGGTGCCGCGAGCCGCCGCCGAAGATGCCGCCGACCGCCCAGTGCTCCGAATACGTCTCGCTGTCGACGTCGACGATGCCCCCGGCGTCCACCGGCTCCACCAGCACCGCGGCCCCGGCGTCACCGAACGTGTATCCGGCGAAGGCGCTGCGGGCCTGGCGCATGCCGTCCAGCCGCGGCCGCATCGAGCGGGTGGGCGTCTCACCGGTCACCACCAGCGCCCGCCGGGCCCGGCCCGCCATGATCATCGAGCGGGCCAGGTCGATGCCGTTGAGGAAGCTGTTGCACGCGTTGGTCACGTCCAGGGCGTGCGCCCGGCTGCCCAGGGCCGCCTGGACGACGTGGGCCGTCGCCGGCTCCACCATGTCGCGGGTCGCCGAGGCGTACAGCAGCAGGTCGATGTCGAGGGCGTCCAGGTCGGCGTCGGCGAGGACTCGGCGTGCGGCGGCGATGGCGAGGTCGGAGGCGTACTCGTCATCGGCGGCGACCCGGCGCCGGTCGATGCCGGTCGTCTGCGCGAACGTCCCCGCGGGCAGGGGCAGGCGGCTCGCGGCGGCGACCCGCGCCTGCAGATCGGCCGTGGTCACCTCCCGGGCCGGCAGGGAACTCGCCACCGCGGTGATGCCCACGCGGGCAACGGTCAAGGTCATGAGCGCCAGCCTGCATCATTACCGGGGTCCCGGCGTGAGTAGAACGGCTCATTTTGACCCGGCCCCGCGGACTCATCACACCTCGGGGGTGGGGCGGCGCGTGTGTCGCGCCACAGGCGGGACCGGCGCCGATGTCTCTAAGCTCTGCTCCCATGGAGAGCATCGTCGAAACGGTCGTGGTCGTGGCCATCTCGGTGCTCGGCGCCGCCCTGGCCCGGCGGCTCGGCTTCATCGCGCCGCTCGTGCTGCTCGTCGCCGGCCTCGGCCTGTCGTACGTGCCCGGCATCCCCGAGGTGCACATCGAGCCGGAGCTCGTGCTCATCGGCATCCTGCCGCCGCTGCTCTACGTGGCGGCCCTGCAGACCAACCTGGTCGCGTTCCGCCGCGCGCTGCGCCCCATCCTGCTGCTGGCCGTCGTCCTCGTGGCCCTGACCGCGTTCGCGGTCGGCTTCGTGCTGCACGCCATGCTGCCGGAGGTGCCGCTGGCGGCGTGCGTGGCGCTGGGCGCGGTGGTGGCGCCGCCCGACGCCGTGTCCGCCACGGCCATCGCCCGGCGCATCGGGCTGCCCCGGCGGGTGGTGACGATCCTCGAGGGCGAGAGCCTGCTCAACGACGCGACCGCGCTGGTGCTGGTGCGCGTCGCGGTCGGCGCGCTGCTCGGCTCGGCGGTCGGCTTCTGGGAGATCGCCGGCGAGGTCGCGCTCAAGGCCGGCGGCGGCGTGCTGTTCGGCCTGGCCTTCGCGTTCGGCGCCGCCTGGCTGCACAAGCGCATCACCGACCCGCTGCTCGACGACGCGGTGTCGCTGCTCACCCCGTTCGTCGTGGTCATCGTCGCCGAGGAGGCGAAGACGTCGAGCATCGTCGCGGTCGTGGTGACGGGCCTCTACCTGGGGCACCGCATCCCGTACCTGCTGTCGGCGACGTCGCGGCTGCAGATGGACGCGGTGTGGCGGCTGATCACCTTCCTGCTCGAGGGCGTCGTCTTCCTCCTGGTCGGCCTGCAGCTGCGCGAGCTGATCGGGAACATCGAGACCAGCATGGCGACCACCGTACGGGTGACCCTGGCCGTCTTCGTCACGCTCGTCGTCGTCCGCTTCGTGTGGATGTACCCGGCGACGTACCTGGCCCGGCTCATCCCGCGGATCCGCTCCCGGGAGGAACACCCGCCGGCCACCGTGCCCACGGTGATCGCCTGGGCCGGCATGCGCGGCGTCGTGACGCTCGCCGCGGCGCTGACCCTGCCCCCGAACGACGAGGTGACCACCGGCGACTACCCGCGCGAGCTGTTCGTGTTCGTGGCCTTCGCGATCATCGTGCTGACCCTGCTCGTGCAGGGCACCACGCTGCCGATACTGGCCCGCCGGCTCGGCGTGAGCGAGGACACCAGCGCCGAGGACGCGCTCGCCGAGGCCAGCGTCCAGCACGCGGCCAGCCGCGCGGCCCGTGAACGGCTCGACGCGAGCGCGGACGGGGCGCCGGCCTCGGTGGTCGAACGGCTGCGCGCCCTCACCGACAGCCGCTCCAACGTCGCCTGGGAACGGCTGGGCAACCAGGAGCAGGAGACCCCCTCCGCCGCGTACGGCCGGCTGCGCCGCGAGATGATTAGCGCCGAGCGGCACGTCTTCAAGGTGGCCCGCAACGAGGGCCGGATCCCCGAGGAAGTGCTCAACCGCGCGCAGCGCGAGCTCGACCTGGAAGAGTCCCAACTGCACCGGAGTGACGATTGACCTGCCAGCACCTGAAGGAAGCGACCGAGCCGACGCCGCAGGCGCCGTACGACGGCGGCTGCCCCGAATGCGTGGCGGGCGGCTTCCAGGACTGGGTGCACCTGCGCCTGTGCCTGGACTGCGGCCTCGTGGCCTGCTGCGACTCCTCACCCCGGCGGCACATGTCGCGCCACCACGAGGAGACCGGCCACCCGGTGATGCGCTCGTACGAGCCGGGTGAGAACTGGAAATGGTGCTTCGTCGACGAGCTGCTGGGCGCCTAGATGCGCACCCTGTTCGTGGGCGCGGGCGCGACCGGCGGCTACTTCGGCGGCCGCCTGGCCCAGGCCGGCCGCGACGTCACCTTCCTCGTCCGCCCCCGCCGCGCCGCCGAGCTCGCCGCGCGCGGCCTGCGCATCCACGCGCCCGGCGGGGAGACCGTGATCCCGGCGCGCACGGTCACGGCCGGCGACCTGAAGGACCCGTACGACCTGATCGTGCTCGCGGTGAAGAGCTACGGCCTGCAGCAGGCGCTCGCCGACCTGCACCCGGCGGTCGGCGCCCGCACGGTGATCGTCCCCCTGCTCAACGGCATGCGCCACATCGACACCCTGACCGAACACTTCGGCGCCGACCAGGTGTACGGCGGCGTCTGCATGATCGCCGGCACCCTCACCGACGAGGGCGACGTGGTCCAGCTGACGGGCCTGCACCGCCTCCTGTACGGCCCCCTCGACGGCGCCCGCGACGACCGCCTCGGTGCCGTCGCCGAGGCCCTCTCGGGCGCGGAGTTCGAATCCCAGCCGTCCGCGGAGATCGTCCAGGAGATGTGGGAGAAATGGGTCTTCCTGGCGAGCCTCGGCGTGGTGACGACCCTGATGCGGGCGACGGTCGGCGACATCACGGCGGCCCCGGGCGGCATCGCGTTCGCCTCGGCGGTCGCGGACGAGGCCATCGCGATCGCCTCGGCGGCGGGCCACCCACCGCGGGAGGCGGCGATCGGCTTTTTGCGCGCCTCGATCACGGCCCGGGACGTCCCGGCGACCTCGTCGATGTACCGCGACATGGCGGCGGGAGGCCCGGTGGAGGCCGAGGCGATCGTGGGGGACCTGGTCGCCCATGCGGAACGCCACCGGGTTCCGGCGCCGTTGATCTCGGCAGCCTGGACCAACCTGTCCATCTACGCCGCCCACCGATAGGCGGGGTGTGGGCGGTCCATCCTCGCTGTGAAGGAAGAACGCCTCCTCGTGCCGGCAGTCGTCGTCGCGCAGGCGTGGCGTGACGGCCGCCGCCAGGTGCAGCTCGGCAGTTCCTGCCCAGCTTTGAGGCCGTCCCCGTCGGGCCGGAGGTGGCGAAGGCGGCCGGCGCGCTGTGCGGCAAGGCGGGCACACGCGACGTCGTCGACGCCACGGCGGTGACGATCGCGCTGGGATACGGCGCAGTCCTCTTCACGAGCGACCCGGACTACATCTCGGCGCTGGCCGCGGCCGCGGACATTAGCAGGGCCTGGTCGTGCGGTGCGCCTGACGTCGGCGACGCCGCTCGTACGGAGATCGGGCCGTCTGTTCAGCCTCGGCCCTCGTTCGGTCCTCCTGAACATGGGTGAAAATTGAGCAGCATGCCGCCGGCACAGCTCGATCTGTTCGAGCTGCCGAGTTCCTGCCGCACCGCCCCGGTGATCTATGCAATAAGTGCTATGGAGCGCTGGGTATCGACGTCTTGATGCGCCGCTGTTGGCAAGGGCCGGCCAAGACAGTGTTGTTTAGCTCCAGCTATAGTTGAGGTATGGCCGATGACGCGCGCCGCCGCTGGTCGATCAAGACCACGGGGGTGTCCGGGACTGGCTCAGAGCGTTGCGCCAGTCCGAACCCGAGGTCTATCGAGCGGTGAATGTCGCCTTGGACATGCTCGCCGAGGTCGGCCCTGGCCTCGGTCGTCCGCTCGTCGACACGTTGCGGGGCTCTGAGATCGGCAATCTCAAGGAGCTGCGCCCTCGGTCGGGCCGGGACTTCGCCATCCGGGTCTTGTTCGTGTTTGATCCGTGGTCCCAAGCGGTGTTGTTGGTGGCCGGTAACAAAGCGGGCGATTGGGCTCGGTGGTACAGGACGGCGATACCGGTTGCCGAGGCGGCCTACGAGGAATGGCTGATCCTGGAGACGAAACGGAGGGAGAACTCATGAGCGAGTTCCACGATTGGGACGACCTCCGTGCGGAGCTGCACGACGGGGACGACGAAGCGCTGGCGATCGAGCGGGCCCGGACCGTGGCGTGGGTCAGCGCGTTCCACTTGGCGGAGGAGCGGAAGCGGCTCGGTCTGACGCAACGCCAGGTCGCCGAGCTCATGGGCGTCTCGCCGGGCAGAGTGAGCCAGATCGAGAACGGCGACCTGGACGTCAACGAGGTGGCGACGCTGAGCCGGTACGCGCGTGCGCTGGGCGCGCGGATGCGGATCATCTTCGACTACGGCGACGACCTTCGGCAGATTGCCTGAGGCGGACGGCGACCGGCGTCAGTTCCATATGTCGGCGACCGCGGCCGACACGTGCTCGGCCTGGGCGGCGCCCGCTGCCAGGGCCGGGCCGCGGCGGCGGGGGTCGAGGACGTTGCCGCCGATGGCGGAGCGGGTCGGGGCGTCCGGGGCGATCAGCATGCTGCGGTCGATGCCCAGGTCGGCCATCTCGGCGGCCGGGGAGGCGCGGAACATGCCGCCGCTCGGGGCCACGACCACCACCGTGTCCGCGTCCGTCGCGAGGTTGGCGTGGGTGACCGAGTGGACGCCGCCGTCCATGTACCAGCTTTCTCCCACCCGTACCGGGGGGAAGACGCCCGGGAGGGCGCAGCTGGCCGCGACCGCCGCCGGCAGCGGCACGGCCGAGGCCGCGTCCCAGGCCGTCGGGTCTCCCGTGGTCGTGTCGACGGCCGTGACGATCAGGCGGGGTGTCGTCGGCCAGTCGTGGGCCGGGAGTTGGTCGGCGAAGCGGGCCACGTGGGGGGCGTCGTCGCCGAGCGGGGCCTGGCGGGCCAGGGTGCCGAGGCGGGCCCGGAGGTCGCGGGGGCTCAGCGTGGTGTCGTTGAGGAGCATGAAGCCCTGGGCGGCGAGCATCGGGTCGATGCGGGCGGTGAATTCGATCTCGATGCGGGCCGCGGCGTCGGCCGCTTCGTCGATGTCGGCGCCGGTGGCGAGGAGGGCTCCGACGTACGCGCCGGCCGAGGTGCCGACGATCAGGTCCGCCTCGGTGAGGTCGGTGCCCAGGCGGCGCAGACCGGCGAGCAGGCCGAGTTCCCAGGCGATGCCCGTGATGCCGCCGCCGCCCAGGACCAGCGCCCTCATGCGCGCAGCAGGCGGTCGTCGGCCAGCACGTCCTCGGCCTCGCGGGTGACGCCGCCGGGGGACTGGGCGGCGTCGTACACCGCCAGGGTGCGGGCGGCGATCTCCGACCAGGCGAAGTCCTCGCGGACCCGGCGGCGGCCGCGGCGGGCCAGCGTACGGGCGTATTCACGGTCGGTGAGCACCGAGGCGACCGAGGCCGCCAGCGACTGCGGGTCCTGCGGGGCGAAGGTGACGCCGGTGACGCCGGGCTCGACGATCTCCGCCAGGCCGCCCGTGGCCGACACCGCGACCGGGGTGCCCGCCGCGGCCGCCTCCAGTGCCACCATGCCGAACGGCTCGTAGATGCTCGGCACCACGTAACAGTCCGAGGCGCCCATCAGCGCGGTCAGGTTGTGGCCGCCGAGGAAGCCCGCGAAGGTCACCCCGGGCGGGGCCATGGCCTCCAGATCCGCACGGTACGGGCCGTCGCCGGCGATCACCACGCGCAGCCCGGGGCTGGTCGCCTGTAGCGCGGGCACCGCGGCCAGGAGGTGCTGGACGCCCTTCTCGTACACCAGGCGCCCGGCGAACGAGACCAGCGGGGCGTCCCCGGCGAAGCGGCGGCGATCGCGCGGGGGCGGGCGTACCAGCGCAGCACGTCCACGCCGTTGTGCACGACGTCGGTCCTGGCGGCCGGCACGCCGAACTGGCGGATCACCTCGGCGCGCATGTACTCGGAGCAGACGATGACCCGGGCCGCCTCGCCGGTCAGCCAGCGCTCGACGTCGTCGATCGTGCGGTTGTGCGGGTGCGGCAGCCAGCCCTGGTGCCGCCCCGCCTCGGTGGCGTGGATCGTGGCGATCAGCGGCACGTCGAGGTGCTCGCGCAGGGTCACCGCGGCGTGCGCGACCAGCCAGTCGTGGGCGTGCACGACGTCGTACCGGGCGGTGCGGGCGGCGCGCAGGGCGGCCCGGGTGAGGGTGTGGTTGAAGGCGGTCGTCCAGCCGACGAGGTCGCCGTTCTCCACCGGGTACGCGGGCGGGTCGTCGGGGGCGCGGACGATGTGCACGCCCTCGGCGTACTCCTCGCGCAGCGCGCCGGGGGAGTGCCGGGTGACGACGGTGACCTCGTGCCCGGCCGCGACCAGCGACGTGGCGAGCGCGTGCACGTGCCGGCCCAGCCCGCCCACCAGCAGCGGCGGATATTCCCAGCTCAGCATCAGGATGCGGCTCATGACGCGTACCCCCGTGCCCGCAGGGCCTCGGCGACCGAGCGGGCGCTGAACGGACTGCCCGTGGCCCGGTGCGGCGCGTCGCCGTCGGCCGTTTCGCTCAACGATCCCACTCCGCTTTCGCGCACGTGCGCCTCCAGGCCGGTCAGCAGTCCCTCGGTGGGCAGGTCCGTGGCGGCGCAGGCGTCCGCATACGGGCCGATCAGCCAGGGCCACACCGTGCCCTGGTGGTAGGCGATGTCCCGCTCGTCGCGGCCGCCGCGGTGCACGCCCTGGTAGCCGTACTCGCTGGGGGCCAGGGTGCGCAGGCCGAGCGGGGTGAGCAGGGCGCTGCCGACGGCCCGGACGGCGGCGCGGTCGCGGCCGGCGTCGTCCGGGCCGGCGAGCGGCGCATGCGGCAGCGACCAGGCGAACAGCTGGTTGGGGCGCAGCGACGGGTCGTCGTTGAAGGCGCCGGCGCCCAGCGGGTACGTCGTCGCCGGCCCGTCCACCACGTCGTAGAGCCACCCGTCCGGCGCCCGGAACCGCGCGGCGAACGACGCGCGGGCCTTGGCGTGCCGGTCCCGCAGGTCGGCGCCGTCCCTGCCGGCCTCGTCCAGGAGGTCGGCGAGCGCGGCCAGGGCGTTCACCCAGAGGGCGTTGATCTCCACGGGTTTGCCGACTCGCGGGGTGACCGGCCCGTCCTCGGTGTACGCGTTCATCCAGCTGCCGGCGTTCGCGTCGAGCCGGACGAGCTCGTCGGCCGGGTCCACCGAGAGCGCGCCGGTACCGCCGAGGTGCCCGCGCAGCAGCCGGCCGAGGGGGCCGACCAGCGAGGCCGCCAGGTCGCTGTCGCCGGTGCGGCGCACGTGCCGCTCGACGGCGTGCACCAGCCACAGTGGCGCGTCCAGCGAGCCGTGCGGACCCCACGGCCCGCTCTGCTCGCGCGCGGCCCGGGCCGCCGCACGGGTGCGCGCGATCAGCAGCTCCCGGCCCTCCTCGGCGCGCCCGGTCTCCAGGAACAAGCCCTCGTACGCGGTCATCGTGTCGCCGAGGTAGCTGCCGAACCACGGGTAGCCGGCGACCACGTCGGGCCCGTCGGCGTCGTGCACGACGAACCGGTCGGCGGCGAGCACCAGCGTGGCCGTCCGCTCGTCGGCCTTCGCGGCGGTGACCAGGGCGTGTGCGCGCTCGCGGGCGGCGGCGATCACGACGGGGGCGGCGGGCGGGCGGTCGTCGAGCGCGCCGGCCCACGCGCTGATCTCCAGCGTGCCGCCGGCCTCGAGCCGGTCCACGAACGTGCCGGCGAGCCACAGGTCCTCGGTCGCGGGCAGCCCGCGCGCGGCCTCCTCGCGTTGGTACGCCCCGAGGTGCCACCCGCCGCCGGGCTGCCATCCCGGCCCGCTGAGGCGGTACGCATCCTCCACCACGGCCCCGTCGGCGACGTGGTGCACGCGAGGCTCGCCGTCGGCCGCGTACCGCTGGGTGTGCGCGTCGCGCCAGGTGCACATGGCGGCCACGGCGAGGCCGACCGGCGCCGGCGCGGACAGGACGCGGTGCACGACGGCGAGCGCGGGACGCCCGTACGCGAGAGCCAGCTCGCGCTCGACGACGATGTCGCCGACCCGCCAGCGCCACCGCGGCAGGCCGTCGACGAGGGTGAACGTCTCGAGGTGGAGGTGTCCCTGCGGCGAGAGCGCGCCGGACTGCCACTCGTGCGTGTAGAGCGGCACATGGGCGCCGGACGGCAGGGTCAAGGTCAGGTCCAGCGCGGCGAGCCCGGCGTGGCGTACGGCGGTCGCGGGGTCGGCCACCGCGAGCAGCGCGTGATAGCGCCGGGTCCGCAGGCCCGCGACCGTGCCCGTGGCGTACCCGCCGAGCCCGTCGGTGACCAGCCATTCGAGCTGGGCGCCACCGTCGGGCGAGAGGGAACCGCAGGTCTGAGGGCCGAAGACGATCGGCATCGTCATGGCCGGGCGCTCCGGGAGAGGCCGGCGCGCGGTGCACGCTGCGGGCCGGTGAGGCTCGGTCGGAACGGCTCTGTCAGCGGCACGGTGCCCTCTATGCTCAAAATGGATCCCGCCAAACCCCCCGGAGCGGTGATCGTTCGCACAGCTCCGCCCAGAAGTATCTGCGGGTAACCGGACAGTCGCGCAGACGTTAGCAGCGCGATCGGTGAGAATGACCGCTGACGCGGCGACGAGGATTGAACCTCCTGAAGGGTGGGCACACGTGCCCCGCCCGCGGCGAGGACCCTCACGACCGCGGGCATCGACGGCCGAGGGTGGGAGCAACAGATGCAGGTGTGGCCGGGTCACCGGTATCCACTGGGCGCGACGTACGACGGCACGGGCACGAACTTCGCGATCTTCTCCGAGGTCGCCGAGGCGGTCGAGCTCTGCCTGTTCGACGCGTCGGGCAACGAGCGCAAGGTCCAGTTGCACGAGCAGGACGCCTTCGTGTGGCACGCCTATCTGCCGGGGGTCGAGCCGGGGCAGCGGTACGGCTACCGCGTGTACGGCCCGTACGACCCGTCGCGGGGCCTGCGGTGCAACCCGCACAAGCTGCTGCTGGACCCGTACGCGCGCGCGGTCGACTCGGACATCGACTGGCACCCGAGCCTGTACGCGTACGACTTCGACAACCCCGACCACATGTCCGACCTCGACTCCGCGCCGCACATGGCCAAGGGCGTGGTCGTGAACCCGTACTTCGACTGGGGCAACGACCGGCGGCCGGACATCCCGTACCACCACTCGGTGATCTACGAGACGCACGTCAAGGGACTCACCGAGCGCCACCCCGACGTGCCCAAGGACATGCGCGGCACGTACGCGGCGATCGGCCACCCCGCGGTGATCGAGCACCTGGCGAAGCTGGGCGTCACCGCGGTCGAGCTGATGCCGGTGCACCAGTTCGTGCACGACAACCGGCTCGCCGACCTGGGGCTGCGCAACTACTGGGGCTACAACACGCTCGGGTTCTTCGCGCCGTACCACGGCTACTCGGCGATGGGCTCGCTCGGCCAGCAGACCCAGGAGTTCCGGGGCATGGTCAAGGCGCTGCACGCGGCCGGCATGGAGGTCATCCTCGACGTCGTCTACAACCACACGGCGGAGGGCAACCACCTCGGCCCGACGATGAGCCTGAAGGGCATCGACAACCGGACCTACTACCGGCTCGTCGACGACCAGCCCAACTTCTACATGGACTACACGGGCACGGGGAACAGCCTCAACGTCCGCAGCCCGCAGAGCCTCCAGCTGATCATGGATTCGCTGCGGTACTGGGTCACCGAGATGCACGTGGACGGCTTCCGCTTCGACCTCGCGTCGACGCTGGCCCGCGAGTTCTACGACGTCGACCGGCTCTCCACCTTCTTCGAGGTGGTGCAGCAGGACCCGGTGGTCGGCCAGGTCAAGCTCATCGCCGAGCCGTGGGACGTCGGCCCGGGCGGCTACCAGGTCGGCAACTTCCCGCCGAACTGGACGGAGTGGAACGGCAAGTACCGCGACACCGTCCGCGACTTCTGGCGCGGCGAGCCGGCGACGCTGGCCGAGTTCGCCAGCCGCATCACCGGGTCGGCCGACCTCTACCAGGACGACGGCCGCAAGCCGTTCCACTCGATCAACTTCGTGACCGCGCACGACGGGTTCACGCTCAACGACCTGGTCTCGTACAACGACAAGCACAACGAGGCCAACGGCGAGGAGAACCGCGACGGCGAGGGCCACAACCGGTCCTGGAACTGCGGCGTGGAGGGCCCGGCCGACGACAAGGCCGTGCTCGCGCTGCGGGCCAAGCAGCGGCGCAACTTCCTGGCCACGCTGATGCTCAGCCAGGGCGTGCCGATGATCTCGCACGGCGACGAGCTCGGCCGCACCCAGCAGGGCAACAACAACGCGTACTGCCAGGACAACGAGCTGAGCTGGATCGACTGGGAGAACGCCGACGAGACGCTGCTGGAGTTCACCCGCAAGCTCGTCGCCTTCCGCCACCGGCACCAGGTGTTCCAGCGCCGGCGGTTCTTCACCGGCCTGCCGGTGACCGCCCGCGGCGGCGGCGACCCGCTGCCGGACCTCGAGTGGTTCACCCCCGACGGCCGCCAGATGGCCGGTGACGACTGGGGCAACGACTTCGGCCGCGCGGTCGCCCTGTTCGTCAACGGCGAGGGCATCCGCGAGCGCGGGCAGTACGGCCAGCGCCACGTCGACAGCTCGTTCCTGTTGTTCTTCAACGCCCACGATGCGCCCATCGAATTCGCCACGCCACCGACTGAATACGGTGAGAAGTGGGAAGTGGTCATCGAGACGGCCGAACCGTCGCCCGACCGCTCGCCCGTGGTGGAGGCCGGCAACACCATCCTGGTGCCGGACCGCTCGCTCATCGTGTTGGACAGGAAGGTGTAATGCCCCACGCCAACCAGCCCTCTGGCACCTATCGCGTCCAGATCCGTCCCGACTTCGGCTTCAAGGACACCGCCGAGCTCGCCGACTACCTGGCGGACCTGGGGGTCAGCCACCTCTACACGGCGCCGATCCTGACCGCTGTGCCCGACTCCGAGCACAGCTACGACGTGGTCGACCACACCAAGGCCAACCCGGCCCTGGGTGGCGAAGAGGGCCGGCTGGCGCTGAAGGCCGCCCTGGACGCGGCGGGACTCGGGCTCGTCGTCGACATCGTGCCCAACCACGCGGGCGTGGCGGTGCCGGCCGCCAACCCGACGTGGTGGGACGTGCTGAAGAACGGCCAGGACTCGCCGTACGCGAAGTTCTACGACATCGACTGGTCGCGCGGCCGGCTGCTGATCCCGGTGCTCGCCGACGAGCCGGACGCCCTGGACCAGCTGCGGGTCGAGGACGGCGAGCTGCGCTACTTCGACAAGCGGTACCCGATCGCGGACGGCACGGGCGAGGGGACGCCGCGGGAGGTGCACGACCGGCAGCACTACGAGCTGGTCGACTGGACCCGCGGCGACGCCGAGCTGAACTACCGCCGCTTCTTCGCGATCGTCGACCTGGCCGGGCTGCGCGTGGAGGACCCGGAGGTCTTCGACGTCACCCACCGCGAGATCCTGCGCTGGTACGCCGAGGGCGCCGTGCAGGGCCTGCGCGTCGACCACCCGGACGGCCTGCGCGACCCGGGCGGCTACCTGCAGCGGCTGCACGAGGCCGCGCCCGACGCCTGGCTGGTGGTCGAGAAGATCCTCGAGCCGGGGGAGGAGATGCCCGACTGGCCGGTCGCCGGCACCACCGGCTACGACGCGATGGCCGACGTCTGCGGCGTGTTCGTCGACGCCACCACCGAGGCGTTCTTCGACACCCTCGACCACCACCTGACCGGCGGCGAGACCAGCTGGCACGACCTGGTTCACCAGACCAAGTACCACCTCGCCACCACGCAGCTGGCCGCCGAGAACGCCCGCATGTGCCGGTTGGTCCC
The DNA here is from genome assembly GCF_040677315.1 of Actinoplanes sp. NPDC049316. Classification (NCBI taxonomy): domain Bacteria; kingdom Bacillati; phylum Actinomycetota; class Actinomycetes; order Micromonosporales; family Micromonosporaceae; genus Actinoplanes; species Actinoplanes sp. NPDC049316. Next base: position 27,588 of record NZ_JBFAQM010000024.1, read on the forward strand.
GGAGGTCGAGCGCGCGGGGGAGGCCCTGGCGGAGCTGGCGGCCTGCTTCCCCGTCTACCGCTCGTACCTGCCCTTCGGCGCCCGGCACCTGGCCAGGGCGCGCTCCGAGGCGGGTCGCCGGCGCCCCGGGCTGATCCCGGCGCTCGACCAGGTCACCGCCCGGCTGCGCAACCCGTCCGACGAGCTGGCGCAGCGGTTCCAGCAGTACACCGGCGCGGTGATGGCCAAGGGCGTCGAGGACACCGCGTTCTACCGCTACACCCGCTTCACCGCCCGCAACGAGGTGGGCAACGACCCGTCGAAGTTCGGCGTGAACCTCGACGAGTTCCACAACATCACCCACGACCGCCAGCGACGGTGGCCGGCGGGCATGACCTCGCTCTCCACCCACGACACCAAGCGCAGCGAGGACGTCCGCGCGCGGCTGGCCGTCCTGTCCGAGCTGCCCGGCGACTGGACCGAGGTCGTCCGCCGCTGGGTGCGGGCGGCGCCGCTGCCCGACCCGGCCCTGGCCCACCTGATCTGGCAGGCCGCCGTCGGCGCCTGGCCGCTGGACCGCGAGCGGCTGCACGCGTACGCGTTGAAGTCGGCCCGCGAGAGCGGCGTCGGCACTTCCTGGACCCGCCCGGACGAGAAGTTCGAGAACGCGCTGCGGCAGATGGTCGACCGCATCTACGACGACCCGCAGCTGCATGCCGAGGTCTCCCGCTTCGCCGAGTCGATCACCGAGCCCGGCTGGTCGAACTCGCTCGGGCAGAAGCTGGTGCAGCTGACCATGCCCGGCGTGCCGGACGTCTACCAGGGCACCGAGCTGTGGGACTTCTCGCTGGTCGACCCGGACAACCGGCGGCCGGTCGACTTCGGCGCCCGCCGTGAGATGCTGGCCCGCCTCGACGACGGCTGGCAGCCGCCGGTCGACGCGACCGGCGCCGCCAAGCTGCTCGTCACCAGCCGGACCCTGCGCCTGCGCCGGCAGCGCCCGGAGCTGTTCGGCGCGTACCGGCCGGTCTACGCCGAGGGGCGGGTCGCCGAGCACGTGCTGGCCTTCGACCGCGGCGGCGTGGTGGCGGTCGCGACCCGCCTGCCCGTCGGATTGTCACGCCACGGCGGCTGGCACGACACCGCCCTGACACTCGACGGCCACACGTGGACGGAAGTCTTCACGAACACCAGTTACGGCGGCAACCGTCTGTCGGTGGCCGAGCTGCTGCGCACGTACCCCGTCGCCCTGCTGGTGAAAGAGTGAGCATGAGTCTCTTCGAGGTATGGGTCCCCGAGAAGACCGTCAAACTGCGCATCGACGGGGTTGATCGCGACATGGAACGCGGCGACGACGGGTGGTGGCGCCTCGAGGTGCCCGGGGCCGGTCACGGCACCGACTACGCGTACGTGCTGCCGGAACACGACACTCCGCTTCCCGACCCGCGGTCGCGGTGGCAGCCTGAGGGCGTGCACGGCCCCAGCCGCGTCTACGACCACTCGGCCTTCGCGTGGTCGGACGGCGCCTGGACGGGCCGTCAGCTGCCCGGTTCGGTCCTGTACGAGCTGCACGTCGGCACGTTCACGCCGGAGGGCACGTTCGACGCCGCCATCGAGCGGCTGGACCACCTGGTCGAGCTGGGCGTCGACCTGGTCGAGCTGCTGCCGGTGAACTCCTTCAACGGCGAGCACAACTGGGGCTACGACGGCGTCTGCTGGTACGCGCCGCACGAGGCGTACGGCGGCCCGGACGGCCTGAAGCGCTTCGTCGACGCCGCGCACCGCAAGGGTCTCGGCGTCGTGCTGGACGTGGTCTACAACCACTTCGGGCCCAGCGGGGCGTACGCGCCGATGTTCGCGCCGTACCTGAGCGCGGCCGGCGCCAACCCGTGGGGCGCCTCGGTCAACCTGGACGGCCCGCTCTCCGACGAGGTACGCCGCTACATCATCGACAGCGTCCTGGCGTGGCTGCGCGACTACCACATCGACGGGCTGCGCCTGGACGCCGTGCACGCCCTGGTCGACCACAACGCGGTGCACCTGCTCGAGCAGATCGCCGCCGAGGTGGAGAGCCTGTCGACGCACCTGGGCCGGCCGCTGTCGCTGATCGCGGAGTCCGACCTCAACGACCCCACGCTGATCACCCCGCGGGAGGCCGGCGGGTACGGCCTGCAGGCGCAGTGGGACGACGACGTGCACCACGCCCTGCACGCGCTGCTGACCGGCGAGCGGCAGGGCTACTACGGCGACTTCGGCTCGCTGGAATGCCTGGAGACGGTGCTGACCGGGGCGTTCTTCCACGCGAACACGTGGTCGAGCTTCCGCCGGCGCCACCACGGCCGGCCGGTGGACCGCGCGCGGGTTCCGGGGTACCGCTTCGTCGCGTACCTGCAGAACCACGACCAGATCGGCAACCGCGCGGTCGGCGACCGGCTCTCGGCGACCCTGTCGCCGGGTCTGCTCCGGGTGGGCGCCACCCTGCTGCTGACCTCGCCGTTCACGCCCATGCTGTTCATGGGCGAGGAATGGGCGGCGAGCAACCCGTGGCAGTTCTTCACCAGCCACCCCGAGCCGGAGCTGGCCGAGGCGGTGCAGACCGGGCGCCGGCGGGAGTTCGCCGAGCACGGGTGGGCCGAGGCGGAGGTGCCGGACCCGCAGGACCCGGCGACGTTCGAACGCTCCAAGCTGGACTGGTCGGAGCGCGACAAGCCCGGCCACGCGGAGATCCTCGATCTGCACAAGCGGCTGATCGCGCTGCGCCGCGAGCATGCCGACCTGTCGGACCCGCGCCTCGACCGGGTCGAGGTCTGGCACGGCGACCAGCACGTGGTCATGCGCCGCGGCCGCTGCATCGTGGCGGCCAACCTGGCGAGCGTGCCGCAGACCGTGAGCCTGCGCTCGGTGCCGAGCAAGGTCCTGCTGGCCACGGAGCAGGGCGTGGTGCTGCAGCGCGACCGGATCGAGCTCCCCGCCGAGACCGCCGCGGTGGTCTTCGCGCGGTAGCTACTTGTGCGCGCTGGTGCGTGCCACCGCGGCCGGGTTCGAGTCCGCGGGGCGCGCACCGCGCCATTTCTGCCCGGCCCGGTACGCCACCGCCCGCGAGGCGTGGATGAAGCCGCTGGGGTGCAGGTCGCGCGGCGCGTTGCGGACCGGGTCGAAGGCCGGCTCGGCGTCGGTCCGGGCGGCGAGCTCCTGCCCGAACCGCACCCGGCCGAAGAGCCGGACCGCCGCGTCGCCGTCGGCCACGCCGAGCAACAGCTGCGCGCCGTCGCCGGCCGCCGCGGCCACGACCGATTCGAGCGTACGGCCGAGAGCGGCGCCGTCGAGGTCCGGCTGGACGCTGAGGTACAGCTTGCGGCCCGTGTCCGTGCGGTACGCCACGATCGTGCCGTACGTGGTGTCGAAGGTGCGGCGCGGCGTGGGCACGTGCCGCAGCCACCGGCCCCGCCCCGCCGTCGAGAACAGCAGGTCGCATCGGTGACCCGCGACAGGCCCGTGCACCCGCACCGCGACGCCGAGCACGTCCGGGTAGCCCGGCGGGGTGCCGGCGCCCTTGGAGATCCGCAGCGTCACCGGGTGCCGGCCCGGGCGGTCCAGCAGCGCGGCGCCGGCCGGCGTGCCCAGGCCCCAGACCTCGAGCTCGCCGGTGAACGACCGGCCGTCCGGATGCAGGAACCGTCGGTTCCGCGAGTGCGCGATCCGAACCCCGACGGCGACTACGCCGGCCGCCACGACAGCACGCCCGATCCTCATGCGCGCGGGGGTACCCGAAGTTCTCGCGGCCATGCGCCACCATGGTCACCATGTGGGGGCGGAAAAAGCGCAGCAAGCGCAACAAGTGGTACGACAGCTGTGACTGCAGCATCTGCGATGTCTGCGATCTCCCGTTCTGCGACTTCGGTCTGATCAGTTCGCTTCTGCTGGTGTTCGCCCGGTTCGGCCGTCCCGGCGAGGCGCCCGGCTCCGGGTCGGCGCGGGTGGTGAGCGCCGCCATCCGGGGCTACCGCCGGGTGTCGCCGCGGCTGCCCACCCGCTGCCGGTACACGCCCACCTGCAGCGCGTACGGCCTGGAGGCGGTCCGGCGGTACGGCACCCGCCGGGGGCTGTGGCTCACCGCCGGGCGGCTGCGCCGATGCCGGCCGGGTGTCGCGTACGGGACCGCGGATCCCGTTCCGTGACCTTGCTCCGGCACGATGGTCGTCGCTTGGAACGGGGACGGGAGTTCTGTGTCGACGATGGACGACGCGCGCGCCGGCGACGGCCGCGGCGAAGCGGCGGGCGGGGACGCCGCGCAGGAGCAGGCGGCGGCGGTCCGTAAGGTGGTCGTGCGCCGGCCACCACGGCAGCGCGGGGTGCCGCGGCGCTCGCTGGGTCCCCGGGAGCGCCGCGGCGAACGGGCGCTGACCCGGCTGCGGCGCACGTTCGCCCGCCCCGACGAGGTGGTGCGGACGTGGGGCGCCTCACTCGCGCCGTGGCGGCTGGCGGCCGTCGGCATGCTGATCGTGCTGGTGGTCGGGTTCTCGTGGGTGCGGCTGTTCCACGTGGGGCCGTCGTCGGTCGAGGACCTGCGGCGCGCGGCCGGCATCGACGAATGGCCGACCCTGCCGATCGGGGTCAAGGACGACCAGCCGGGGGTCGCGTACCGCAATCCGGACGGCAGCTGGAGCGGGTTCGACATCGACATCGCGTACATGATCGCCGAGGATCTTGGCTTCCGCCGCGACGAGGTGCAGTTCTTCGGCATCGAGAGCGAGGACCGGGCCCGGATGGAGGCCACGAATCTCAAGGGCGAGCCCGTGCCGGTGAAGATGGTGATCGCCAGCTACAGCATCACCGAGGACCGCGAGGCCGAGCCCAACGTCATGTTCTCCCAGTCGTATCTGCACACCGAGCAGTCGGTGATCACTCTCAAGGGTCACGCCAAGGTGGCCAGCCTCGAGGAGTTCCGCGACAAGAAGGTGTGCACATTGTCGGCCTCGACCAGCGCGGTGACCGCCGCCGCCTCCGGCGCGAAGCTGATCGGGCGTAACCGGGTGTCGCAGTGCTTCACCGAGCTGGACAGGGGAGCGGTCGACGCGGTGAGCACCGACGCCGCGATCCTCGGCGGGTACAAGGCGAAGTTCCCGGACCGGTACGACCACTGGGATCTCGGCTATGACAAGACCGAGGCGTGGGGGGTCAGCGTCGGCGACAACGTGGCGCTGAAGAAGCTCGTCGACCTCACCCTCTACCGCTCATACGCCGATCCGAAGGACTCGCGCTGGGAGCTGGCCTACCAGAACAACATCCGGCCGGAGCTCCCCGCGAACGTGGACCCGGAGAGGAAGCCGGTCCCGCTCGCGCGCCCGCAGCAGCCGTTCACCGCGCGGCCCGACATCCGGGAGCTGCCCTGGGAGGAGCTCGCCCCGTGAACGGCGTGCAGGTCGTCGACCGCCGGCCGCGCCTGCGCCGGGCCCAGCTGAACTGGCTGCTCACCGCTCTGCCGGCGTTCCCTCTGGTGCTGCTCGTGCTCCGGCTGTGGTACCTGAGCCGCCAGGACCTGCCCACGATGCTGTTGCTGGTGCAGTACATCAGCCCGCTGGGCATGATCAGCGCGCTGGTCATCACGCTGATCTGGGCCGTGCCGGCGGTGGTCCTGGTGCTGCGTACGCTCGGCGGCCTGCTGCTCGTCAGCGCGCCCGACCCGGACGACGCCGCCCGGCGGTCCCTGCTGGCGCTGACCGCCCTGCGGATGCCCGACTGGGTGGTGGCGCTGGCCGTGGGTCTCGCCGGCTTCACGTGGCAGATGCGCATGCTGCCCACCCTGCTGATGCTCGTGGTGGCGATCCTGGGGCTGACCGCCGTGCAGCGCTATCCGGACGGGCACCGGCCACTGCTGGTCGCCACCCTGGTCGTGCCGATCGCGCTCGGCCTGCTGGAGCTGCTGTGGGTCTGGCCCGGCATCCGGATGGCCCTGTCCGCGGGAGAGGCCGGCACGGCGATCCTGCTGGGGGTGCCGCCGCTGCTCGGGTGGCTGCTCACCGGGCCGGTGCCGGCGCGAGCCGCCCGCCTGGCCACGCACTGGCCGGCCGTGGGCGCCGCGCTGGTCGCCCCGTTCGTCGTCGGCGTGGTGTTCCTGCGGGCGCCGGTGCTGCCGAACAGCGCCGTCGAGATCCGGGACGGCGATACGCCGGTGCAGGTCGTCCGCGGGCAGCTGATCACCGTCGACGACACGGCCACCACGATGCTGCGGCGCGGCGGCGAGGTGGTGTTCATCCCGAACGCGCAGGTGCTCTCCAAGACCCTGTGCCCCGAGCCGGTACGCCCCCAGCAGAGCCGGATCACCGTACGCGGATGGCCCGTCGACCAGTCGGCGCTGGGGTGGGCCGCGCCGACCCGGCCGGTGACCGACGTCGACCCGCGCTGCCTGGGCCGCCCGCTGAACTCCGGTTGACGTACCCTTTTTCGCAGTTGGCGGGCAGTTGTGGCGGCGTGCCGCCGACCACCTGCAGACAGGCTGGACCCGACCTGGCAGGCTGCACGCCATGACCTTGCACCTGCGGTGGGCAGCCGTCACCGATAGAGGCCACGTGCGAAGCAGCAATCAGGACTGCTACTACGCCGGTGACCGGTTGCTGGTCGTGGCGGACGGCATGGGCGGAATGGCCGCCGGTGACGTGGCGAGCCGCATCGCCGTCGAGGCCATGGCGTCGCTCGACGTGCCGATCGACAACGACCACCAGATGGACGCGCTGCACAAGGCCCTCGAGGTGGCGAACGGGCGGATCGCCGAGACCGTCGCCGGTGACGCGGCGTTGCAGGGCATGGGCACCACGCTCACCGCCGTGATCTTCTCCGGCGACCGGGCCGCCCTCGCCCACGTCGGCGACAGCCGGGCCTACCTGCTGCGCGACGGCCGGCTCAACCAGCTGACCAAGGACGACACGTACGTCCAGATGCTGGTCGACCAGGGGCTGATCCGGCCCGAGGAGGCGGGCAGCCACCCGCGGCGGGCCGTGGTGACCCAGGCGCTGCAGGGCGAGCCGGTGAGCCCGTCGTACGTGATCGTGGAGCCCGAGCCCGGCGACCGGTGGCTGCTGTGCAGCGACGGCCTCACCACCGTCGTCCCGGCCGAGCGCATCGAGGCCGAGCTGCTGGCCTGTGACGGCCCGCAGAACTGCGCCGAGCGCCTGGTCGACCTCGCGCTGCAGGGCGGCGGCCCGGACAACGTCACGGTGATCGTCGCCGATCTCACGCTCGAGGGCTGAGCCCGGCTCGCACCCGCACGGCGCACCTTCTCGCAGGTGGCCGCGGCTGCGGTACCTTACTGCGGTCGTGCACCGGTGGGGGTGGCGCGATCGGGACGGTGCGCAGCGGGTGGTGATGACGACGGGACGGCTGTCCGTGCGGTTGGTCGTGGCGCTGGCGCTCGTCGCCGCCGTCACGGCCGTCGGCGCGTACGCCGTGCCACCCGGCGCCGGTCAGCGGCTCTACGGTCACGCCGCCCAGTTCGCGGCCGGGACGCTGGCCGCGTACGGGTGCTTCGCCGCCGCCCGCGACCGGGCCGGGCCGCGTGCCCGCTGGCGGGTGCTGCTCGGCGTGGGGCTGGCCACGTGGGCGCTGGCCCGGTTGTGGTGGACCGTCCGCGATGTCGCCGGGCCGGGGCGGGACACGACCGTCACGATCGTCGACATCGGCTTCCTGACGCTGCCGCTGTTCACCCTCGCGGCGCTGCTGGCCGGCTCGATGGCGCTGCCCCGGCCCGCGCAGTCCTCGCTGCGCCGCGACCGGGTCGTCCTGCTCATCGACAGCGTGCTGATCGGCGGCTCGCTGCTCGCGCTCGTCTGGTCCGCCGTGCCCGGGTGGCTCGTGGACGAGGCCGGGCGCCACCCCGTGGTGGTGGGGGTGGCCGCGGCGTACCCGGTCGTGGACCTGGTGATCGTCGTCGCGGGGCTGCTGCTGCTCACCACCCGCCCCTCGTCACGCGCCGGACGGGTGCCGCTGCGGCTCATGGTGCTGGCCATGGCCGCGCTGGGCTGTTCCGACACCCTGCGGCTGCTGCGCCTCGACGCCGGCGGGCTGAGTCCGCTCGAGTCCGCCGGATACCTCGCCGGGCCCGCGCTGCTGGCGCTGGCGGCGCTGAGCAACACCGGGCTGGGCGAGACGGCGGCCCCCGACCGGGCCGACGCGGAGTGGCTGCACCTGCTGCTGCCGTACGTGCCCGTGGTGGCCACCGGCATCGTGATCGCGGTGCGCACCGGCGCCGGCGGGCAGCTCACCTCGTACGAGGCGTATCTCGGCTGGCTGGGCCTGGGGCTCGTGGTGGCGCGGCAGATGTTCACCATCGTGGACAACACCGTGCTGCTCGCGCGGGTGTCCGAGGGCCGCCAGCGGCTGCACCACCAGGCGTACCACGATCCGCTGACCGGCCTGGCCAACCGGGCGCTGTTCCGCGAGCGGCTGGTGCTCGCGCTGGACGCGTACCGGTTCAAGGAGGTTCCGGTCGCCCTGCTCTTCGCCGACCTGGACGACTTCAAGCTCATCAACGACGGCTTCGGCCACGCCATGGGCGACCGGCTGCTGCGCGGGGTAGCCGAGCGGCTGCTCGCCTGCGTCGGGCCCGAGGACGTGGTGGCCCGGCTGGGCGGCGACGAGTTCGCCGTGCTGCTGCAGTGCCGGGGGCCGGAGGCGGAGGAGACCGGGCGGCGGATCCTGGTGGCGCTGCGGGAGCCGTACGTGCTCGACGGCCACTCGGTCGGGGTCAGCGCGAGCCTGGGTCTGGTGCTGCCCGAGCCGGGCGACCGGGAGCTGTCGGCGGACGTGCTGCTGCGCCGCGCCGACGCGGCCATGTACGTGAGCAAGCGCCGCGGCAAGAACGACCTCGCCCGCTACTCCGGGGCGGCGGACGGCGGCCCCAACGCCGACCTGCCGCACCTGCTGGCCCGCGCCCTGTCCGGCGACCCCGCCGAGTACGGCTTCGAGGTGCACTACCAGCCGATCGTGCGGCTCGCCGACGGCGCGGTCGTGGCGGTGGAGGCGCTCGCCCGCTGGACCGACCCGGAGGCGGGCCCGGTCGACCCCGACGTGTTCGTGACCGTCGCCGAGCGCACCGGGCTGGTCGCGGGGATCGACGACTTCGTCCTGGACCGGGCGTGTGCCGACGCGGCGGCGCTGGCGAACACGTACGGGCGCCCCATCGACGTGCACGTCAACGTCTCCGCGGCCCGGCTCGGCCGGCACGGGGTGCAGGAGGCGGTGCTGCAGGCGCTGGAGCGGCACGCCGTACGCCCGTCCCGGCTCGTCGTCGAGATCACCGAGACGCTGCGCATCCCGGACCTCCCGCGTGCCGTGGAGGTGCTGGAGCACCTGCGCCGCCGGGGCGTACGCGTGGCCCTGGACGACTTCGGCAGCGGCTGGAACGCGCTGGCCCAGCTGCACTCGCTGCCGGTGGACATCGTCAAGCTCGACTCCTCGCTGACCGATGTGGACGTCGCGGAGCGCGCCGGGGCGCTGTGCCGCTCGGTGCTGCGGATCTGCGCCGATCTGCAGATCGCGGTGATCGCCGAGGGCATCGAGACGCCGGCCCGGGCCGCCGCCCTGGCGGGGCTGGGCTGCCGGCTCGGCCAGGGATATCTGTTCGGGCAGCCGGGGCCCGCGCGGGGGATGGGCGTTCCCACCCAGCAGGGCCCGGCATCGACGGCACACCTAGCCTCCTAGGATGCTGTAGGGGCGGTGCGGCCCGGCTCAGGACGAGCGGCGGTTCGTCCGTTTCGTGGGCTCGGCGGCGAACGGGTCCTCGGGCCACGGATGGCGCGGGTAGCGACCACGCATCTCGGCGCGCACCTGCGGGTAGGCGCCGGTCCAGAACGACGCCAGGTCGCCGGTCACCGCCAGCGGCCGCCCGGCGGGGGAGAGCAGGTGCAGGACCACCGGCACCCGGCCGTCCGCGAGCCGCGGCGTGTCCTGCCAGCCGAACGTCTCCTGCAGCTTGACCGCGAGCACCGGCGCGGCCGGGTCGGTGTAGTCGACGCGGACCCGGGAACCGCTCGGCACCGGCAGGCGTTCGGGGGCCACCTCGTCGAGGCGGCCGGCGACCTGCCACGGCAGCAGCTCCCGCAGGGCGGCGGCCACGTCGATGCGGGCCAGGTCGGCGCGGCGGCGGGCGTTGCCCAGGTGCGGCCAGTCCGTCGCCGTCAGCGCCTCGTCCGACACGTCCGGCCACGGGTCGCCGAGCGCCGCGTGGGCGAACGCCATGCGCTGCCGTACCTCCGTCGCGGTCCGGGTCCAGGTGAGCAGGCCGAGCCCTTCGCGCCGCAGCCCCTCGCGCAGCGCCGCACGGAGCAGGGCCGGGTCGGGATCGTCGAGGCGCCGCTCGGCCAGGACGATCGCGCCGAGCCGCTCCACCCGCCGGGCCACCACGTCGCCGTCGGTCCAGCCGATCTCCGTCGCGGTGGCGGCCAGCGTCGCGGCCGCCTCGCGGGCGGCGGCCTCGTCGAGCGGGGCGGCGCTGCGGATACGCGCGGACCGGGCGCCCGGTGCCCGGTCCGCGTCGGCCACGGCCAGCCAGGTCGTCCCCGCCAGCCCGCTGCCGCCGGTCAGCTCCGCGGCGGTCCCGCCGGTCATCAGGTACGCCGGGGAGCCGGGCTGCCGTGCCCTGGCGACCCTTTCCGGGTACGCGAGACCCACGACCAGTCCCGCCGCCAGGTCGTCGGTCGACGGCCGGCCGGACGCCTGGATCCCCGCCCGGTCCAGGACGGCCGACAACCGGCGTACCTCGGTTCGCCAGGCGCCGTCGCCCGAACGGGCCCGGCGCCAGGCCGCGATCAGATCGTCCGCGAGCCGGTCGGCGTCGAGCAGGGCGACGATCTCGGCGGCCCGGCGGGCGCCGACGAGCGGGGCGCCGTCGAGCAGCGCCCGGGCCAGCCGCGGGTGCAGGCCGGCGTCGGCGAGCAGCCGTCCGCGGGGCGTGACGCGGCCGGCCGCGTCGATCGCGCCCAGCGCCCGCAGCGTGCCCGTCGCCGCCTGGAGCGCGCCGGCCGGCGGCGCGTCGGGCAGGGCCAGGCCGTGGCCGTCGGGATGTCCCCACAGCGCCAGGTCGAGCGCGAACGACGTGAGGTCGGCCGTGGCCACCTCGGGCTCCGGCTGGGCGGGGAGGCGGTCGTGCTGCGCCTGGGACCAGCAGCGGTACACGCGTCCGGGCGCCTCGCGTCCGGCCCGTCCGGCGCGCTGGGTGGCCGCCGCGCGGGACACCGGCACGGTCACCAGGGCACCCAGGCCGCGGCTGTGGTCCATGCGGGGCACGCGGCTGAGGCCCGCGTCGACGACGGCGCGGACCCCGGGGACGGTGAGGCTGCTCTCGGCGACCGCGGTGGCGAGCACGATCCGGCGGGTGCTGCCCGGCCGCAGCGCCGCGTCCTGCTCGTTTCCGGTCTGGCGGCCGTGCAGCGTGACCACCTGCACCCCGGCGCCGCCGAGCAGTCCGGCGACGGTCGCGATCTCGCGGGCGCCCGGCAGGAACGCGAGGACGTCGCCGTCCCCGTCGGCCAGGGCGCGGCGGATCGTGGCGGCGACGTGGTCGAGCAGCCGCGGGTCGACCCGGAGGCCGTGCGGCGGGGAGACGGGTTGCGGCGGCGGGCACCAGTGCACCTCGACCGGGTGCAGGGCGGCGGACGCGGTGACCACCGGCGCGTCGCCGAGCACCTCGGACAGGCGCCCGGCCTCGGCCGTCGCGGAGGTCGCGAGCACGCGCAGGTCGGGGCGCAGGGCGGCGCGGACCTCGACGAGGAAGGCGAGGGCGAGGTCGGAGTCGAGGTGCCGCTCGTGGCACTCGTCCAGGATCACCGTGGCCGTGCCGGCCAGCTCGGGGTCGCGCTGCAGGCGGCGGACGAGGACACCGGTGGTGACCACCTCGACGCGGGTGTCCCGGGAGACCTTGCGGTCGCCGCGGACCGTGTAACCGACCCGGGCGCCCACCTGCTCGCCGAGCAGCGTGGCCATCCGGCGGGCCGCGGCCCGGGCGGCCACCCGGCGGGGCTCGGCCACGATCACCCGGCCGTCGCCGGGGCCGGTCAGGGTCAGCGGCACCACGGTGGTCTTGCCGGTGCCCGGCGGCGCCACGAGCACCGCCGCGCCGCGGCCGGCCAGCGCGGCGCTCACCTCGGGCACGGCCGTACGCACGGGTAGGTCCGGCAGGGCGTCGGCGGGGATCAGCACCGGACAAGTCTGGCGTACGGGCAGCGACGGCTGTGGTTGACTGTCCGTCGGAGATCCGGGGGTGATCGGTGGACCGCGTCGAGGCGTTCAACTCCCTGCCCGCGGGGGACCTGTCCGCCGTGTGCGCGGCTCCCTCCTGGGTCGCCGCGATGACTGCGGGGCGCCCGTACCCGTCCCGGCAGGCGATCGTGGCCGCGGCGGAGGCCGCGCTGCGCGACCTGAGCTGGCCCGGCGTGCTGGCGGCGCTGTCCGCCCACCCGCGGATCGGCGAGCGCGCCGCGGGCGACTCGAAGGAAGCCGCCTGGTCGCGCCGGGAGCAGTCCGCGGCGGCCGGCTCGGACGAGGCCACGACCGCCGCGCTGGCCGAGCTCAACCGGGCGTACGAGGAGAAGTTCGGGCACGTGTTCCTGATCTTCGCGAGCGGCCGGAGCCGGGCGGAGATCCTGGCGGCGGCGCGCGAGCGGCTCGGCAACGACGAGGCGGCCGAGCGGCCGATCGTGGCGGAGCAGCTGCGCCGGATCGCGCTGCTGCGGCTGGAGAGGCTGCTCGATGAGCTCGGGTGAGCGGTTCGAGGCGGAGGCCCGCGCGCGGATCTCCACGCACATCCTGGACACGGTCTCCGGCGAGCCGGCCCGCGACGTGTACGTGCGCCTGGAACGCCGCGACTCCGACGGCTGGCGGCTGCTCGCGGAGGGGCGTACGGATGACGACGGCCGGCTGAAGCACCGCCTGCCGGTGCACGACTGGCAGGCCGGCGGCTACCGGCTGGTGTTCTACGTGGAGCCGTACCTGGGCGGGGAGGCGTTCTTCCCGGAGATCACCGTGGCGTTCCAGGTCCACGATCCCGACCGGAACTACCACGTGCCGCTGTTGCTGAGCCGCTACGGCTACACCACCTACCGAGGGAGCTGACGCGTGGCGATCGTGCTGGGACCCAACCGTTACGGCAAGGCGGAGACCCGGCTCGTCCAGGTCACCCGGGACGGCGACACGCACGGGCTGACCGAGTTCACCGTGAGCACGGCGCTGTCCGGGGACCTGACGGCGACCCACCTGACCGGCGACAACGCGGGGGTCCTGCCGACCGACACCATGAAGAACACCGTGTACGCGTTCGCCAAGCAGCACGGCGCGGGCCAGCCGGAGGCCTTCGCGCTGCTCCTCGCCCGGCATTTCGTGGGCACCCAGCCACAGGTGGTCCGCGCCCGGGTGACGATCGAGTCGGCCGGGTGGGAGCGCCTCGGGCCGCACTCGTTCCGGCGCAAGGGCGACTTCACCCGCCTGTGCGCCGTCACGGTGGAGGAGGGCTTCACGCAGGTGGTGTCCGGCCTCAAGGACCTCGTGGTGCTGAACTCGACCGCGTCGGAGTTCCACGGCTTCCGCCGGGACCGCTACACGACGCTGGCCGAGACCACCGACCGGATCCTGGCCACCGAGGTGGACGCGCGCTGGCGGCACCTGTCCGAGGCCGCGGACTGGGCGGAGTCGTTCGAGAAGGCCAAGGACGCGCTGGTGAACGCGTTCGTCAACACGTACAGCTATTCGTTGCAGCAGACGCTGTTCTCGATGGGCAGCCGGGTGCTGGAGAGCCGGCCCGAGATCGCGGAGATCCGGCTGGCATTGCCGAACAGGCATCACTACCTCGCCGACCTGTCGCCGTTCGACCTGGTGAACCCGGGTGAGGTGTTCATCGCGGGGGACCGGCCGTACGGTCTCATCGAGGGCACGGTGACCCGCGACGACGCGCCGCCGGCCCGCGCGGAGTGGTACCTGTGATCGTCATCGAGAACGCGGCGGTGGCCACGGTGGACGCGGCCGGCACGGAGTTCGCCGACGGTCACGTCGTCGTCGGCGACGACGGCCGGATCGTGACGGTGGGCTCCGGCCACGCGGGCCGCTTCCACGGCTCCGTACGCGTGGTCGACGGCACCGGCTGCCTGGTGACCCCAGGGCTGGTGAACACCCACCACCACCTGTACCAGTGGGCGACTCGAGGCCTGGCCCAGGACGAGACCCTGTTCGGCTGGCTCACCACGCTGTACCCGATCTGGGGCCGCCTCGACGCCGAGACGGTCGGCGCGGCGGCGGCCGCGGGCCTGGGCTGGCTGGCGCTGTCCGGCTGTACGACCAGCATGGACCATCACTACGTCTTCCCCCATGACGGCGGTGACGTGTTCGCCGCGGAGATCGAGGCGGCGCGGCGGATCGGGCTGCGCTTCCACCCGACGCGCGGATCGATGGACCTGGGCGAGTCGCAGGGCGGCCTGCCGCCGGATCACGTGGTCGAGGAGACCGAGGCCGCGCTGGCCGCCACCGAAGCGGCCGTCGACCGCTGGCACGACCCTTCGCCGGAGTCGATGCTGCGGATCGGCGTCGCGCCGTGCTCGCCGTTCTCGGTGACGTCGCGGCTGATGCGCGAGGCCGCGGATCTGGCCCGGCGCAAGGGCGTACGCCTGCACACCCATCTCGCCGAGACCGCCGACGAGGAGGACTTCTGCCGGGAGAGATTCGGCTGCACCCCCGTCGAGTACGCCGAGAGCCTGGGCTGGCTCGGCGCGGACGTGTGGCTGGCGCACGGCGTACACCTGGACGACGCAGCCGTGGCGAGGCTCGGCGCGACCGGCACCGGCGTCGCGCACTGCCCGAGTTCGAACGCTCGCCTCGGCGCCGGCCTGGCGCGGGTGCGCGACCTGCTCGACGCGGGCGTGCCGGTGGGCCTGGGGGTGGACGGCTCGGCGTCGCAGGAGGCCGCGCACCTCGGTGAGGAGCTGCGCCAGGCCCTGTACGTGGCCCGGCTGCGCGGCGGTCCGGCGGCGCTGACCGCGCGGGAGTCGCTGCGGATGGGCACGATCGGCGGGGCGCGCTGCCTGGGCCGGCAGGACGACCTCGGTTCGCTGGAGGCCGGTAAGCTCGCCGACCTCGTGCTGTGGCGCCTCGACGGCCTCGGCCACGAGGGCATCGACGACAAGGTGGCGGCGCTGGTCCTCGGTCCGCCGGCGCCGGTGGAGCTGGCGCTGGTCGGCGGCCGCCCGGTGGTCGAGCGCGGCGAGCTGGTCCATGCCGACGCGGAGGCGCTGGCCCGCGGGGCGCGCCGCGCGCATCGACGGTTGCTGCGCACTTAAGGAAGACTTAAGGATCCGGTCTCGGGAAAATGTTATCCGGAATGGGAATCGCGTCGACCAGCGACGCTTCCGGAGGGCATTCTGAAATGTTCTTTCGCGACTTGATGCAAGTGGCTTGAGCTGCGCATACTCCTTCGCGGAAACGCTCTGAAGCGAAGGAATTGTGATGAAGAGGCGCCGACACATCACCCGTATCTTCCTGACCGCCGCGGTCGCCGTGGCTCTCGGTGGCAGCGGCATCTACGTCGCCGGCGCCAGTGCCGAGGAGACCTCCGTTCCGGGCCGGCTGCAGGCCGAGGCGTACGCCGCCCAGTCCGGCGCGCAGACCGAGGGCACCGGCGACGCCGACTGGTTCACCCTCGGCTCCGCTGCGGCTTCGGGTGGTGGGTGGGTCACCATCGACAAGGCCAAGTGGGACAAGCAGCTCGTCGAGTACAACGCGACCGTGGCGAAGCCCGTGCCGGCCGGCAACGTGCGCGTGCCCGAGTTCAACGCCGGCTGCAAGGTCAGCCACCGCCTCCCCGACGACCCGATCGTCTTCCCCGGCATGGCCGGCGCCTCGCACCTGCACACCTTCATGGGCAACAAGAGCACCAGCGCCGCCTCGACCAACGCGTCCCTGTTCGCCGACCTGGAGACCAGCTGCGAGCCGAAGGAGGACCGGTCGGCGTACTGGATCCCCACGCTGCTGGAGAACGGCAAGCCGGTCGACCCGCACGGCGTCACCGTCTACTACGGCTCCCGGCTCAAGGACCCGACCAAGACCGTGCCGTTCCCCGAGGGCTTCCGGATGATCGTCGGCGACGCCAAGAAGCAGGTCGCCACTCCGCAGGGCGCTCCCGGCCAGTTCTGGTGCGCCGGCGTGGGCGGCGAGACCGGCCGCAGCGCCGACGGCAACTGGCCGGTGTGCGCGAAGACCGCGGAGCTGACCTACCAGCTGACCTTCCCCGACTGCTGGGACGGCGTACACCTGGACAGCCCCGACCACAAGTCGCACGTCGGCCCGACCGGGCCGGACGGCACCTGCACGAGCGGCAGGTTCCCGGTCGCGATCCCGTCGCTCTCCTTCGTGATCGGCTACCCGGCCAGCGGCAGCAGCGCCGGCTTCCAGCTGGCCAGCGGCATGGCCTCGTCGATGCACGGCGACTTCATGAACGCCTGGGAGACCAAGCCGCTGGCCGAGCGGGTGCGCAACTGCATCACGCAGAAGGCCAAGTGCGACTCCTCCGGCGCCTTCTGACCTCTTCCGGTCATCCCCAGCCGGAGGAGTGGTAAAGCAGCGGCCCCCGGTTCCCCGCGGGGGCCGCTGCGCCGTCTCTGCGAGACGTTGTCCACAGCCCGGGGGCGGGTGGCTGCGCGGACCGATACGGTACGGGAAAGCCTTCGCCGTTGAAGGGAGTCGCCGCCCGTGACCGAGATCCTGTCCGACGAGGCAGTGGCGTTCGTCGCCGACCTGAACCGCCGCTTCCGTCCCCGCCGCAACGAGCTGCTCGCGGCCCGCGCCGAGCGCCGCGCCCACATCGCCGCCGGTGGATCGCTCGGCTTCCTGCCCGAGACCGCCGAGATCCGCGCCGGGGACTGGACCGTGCCGCCCGCGCCGGCCGACCTCACCGACCGGCGGGTCGAGATCACCGGTCCGACCGAGCGCAAGATGACCATCAACGCGCTGAACTCCGGCGCCAAGGTGTGGCTGGCCGACATGGAAGACGCGAACACCCCGCACTGGGCGAACGTGGTCGACGGCCAGCAGAACCTCCACGACGCGATCCGGCGCACCATCACGCTGGACACCGGCGCGAAGACCTACGAGCTCGGCGAAGGGCCATTTCCGACGATCGTCATGCGTCCGCGTGGCTGGCACCTCGACGAGCGGCACCTGCCCGTGGACGGCGAGCCGGCCGTCGGCGCCCTGGTCGACTTCGGCCTCTACTTCTTCCACAACGCCGCCGAGCTCCTCGCCCGGGGCAGCGGGCCCTACCTCTACCTGCCCAAGATGGAGTCGCACCACGAGGCCGCCCTGTGGAACGACGTCTTCACCTACGCGCAGGAGGCGCTGGGCATCCCGGTCGGCACGATCCGCGCGACCGTGCTCATCGAGACGATCCCCGCCGCGTTCGAGATGGACGAGATCCTGTGGGCGCTGCGCCCGCACATCTCCGGGCTCAACGCCGGCCGGTGGGACTACCTGTTCAGCATCATCAAGTATTTCCGCGACAACCCGGCGATGGTCCTGCCCGACCGCGCGGCGGTCACGATGACGGCGCCGTTCATGCGGGCCTACACGGAGCTGCTGGTGGCCACCTGCCACCGGCGCGGCGCCTTCGCGATGGGCGGCATGGCGGCGTTCATCCCGAGCCGGCGCGACCCGGCCGTCAACGAGGTGGCGCTGGCCAAGGTCCGCGAGGACAAGGAGCGCGAGGCCGGGGACGGTTTCGACGGCTCCTGGGTGGCGCACCCCGACCTCGTGCCGGTCTGCCGGGAGATCTTCGACCGGGTGCTCGGCGACCGGCCCAACCAGCTCGACAAGCAGCGCCCCGACGTCGACGTGGCGGCCGAGGACCTGCTCAACGTGGCGGCCACCGGCGGCGCGGTGACCGAGGCGGGCCTGCGCAACAACGTCTCCGTCGCCCTGCAGTACCTGGAGGCCTGGCTGCGCGGCAACGGCGCGGTCGCGATCTTCAACCTCATGGAGGACGCGGCCACGGCCGAGATCTCCCGGTCGCAGGTCTGGCAGTGGATCCACAACGACGTGCGGCTCGAGGACGGCACGCCGATCACCGCCGACCTGGTGGGACGCATCGAGGACGAGGAGCTCGCCAAGATCCGCGAGGCGGTGGGCGACGAGGTGTGGGCCGCCGGCCGCTTCGACGACGCGCGCAAGCTGTTCGAACGCGTCGCGCTCGCCGACGACTTCGCCGACTTCCTCACCTCCGCCGCGTACGACTCCATCGACTGACCGTGCGGCTCAGCGACGACGACTACGCCGCGCTCGACCACCGGCTCGCCGCTCACGACGCGTTCCTCAAGGCCCGCTACCCGGGCGAGCGCGCCGTGCGGCAGCCGGTGCACACGGTCTACATCCCCGCCGACCGGGTGGCGGGATTCCGCGACTGGGGCCGGCAGGCGCTCGCCGCGCTCGACGAGCACCCGCCCCTGCCGTTCCCCGCCGCGCTGGAGGAGCGGGTCCGCGCCAAGCTCGGCGCCGAGCCGATCGAGGACCTGCGCGTCGACTTCGAGGACGGCTACGGCGTCCGTGACGACGAGCAGGAGGACGCCGCGGTCCGCGACGCCGCGGCGGTGCTGCTGGACGGGCCGCGGCCGCCGTTCGTGGGCATACGGATCAAGTCGCTGGAGGAGCCCACCCGGCGCCGGGCGCTACGCACGCTCGACCTGTGGCTGACGCACTACCCGCACCCGTTCGTCGTCACTCTGCCCAAGGTCAGCGGGCCCGACCAGGTCGCTGCGATGACCGAGCTGTGCGGGCGGCTGGAATGCGCGTACGGGGCGGCGGAGGGGACGCTGCGCTTCGAGATCCAGATCGAGCTGCCGGCCGCCGTGCTCGGCGCCGACGGCACGGCCACGGTGGCCCGGCTCATCACCGCCGCCGAGGGCCGCTGCACGGGACTGCACTACGGGACGTACGACTACAGCGCGGCGGCCGGGGTCGCGGCGGCGTACCAGGCCATGGACCACCCGGCCGCCGACTACGCCAAGGCGGTCATGCAGGCCGCCGCGGCCGGGACGGGCGTACGGCTGTGCGACGGCTCGACCAACGTGCTCCCGGTCGGCACCGGCGTCGCGATCCACGAGGCGTGGGCGCTGCACCACCGGCTCGTGCGGCGCTC
This sequence comes from Actinoplanes sp. NPDC049316, assembly GCF_040677315.1. NCBI lineage: Bacteria > Bacillati > Actinomycetota > Actinomycetes > Micromonosporales > Micromonosporaceae > Actinoplanes > Actinoplanes sp. NPDC049316. The sequence goes on from NZ_JBFAQM010000024.1 coordinate 46,726, forward strand.
CCTGGAACGCGGCTACTACCAGGGCTGGGACCTGCACCCGGCCCAGCTGCCCACCCGGTTCGCGGCGACGTACGCGTTCTTCGCCGACGGCGTCGACGCGGCGGTGCTGCGGCTGCGCCGCTACCAGGAGCGCCAAGCCGGCGGCATCCTCGACGAGCCAGCCACGGCCCGGGCCCTCGCCGGCTATCTGCTGCGCGGGCTGGACTGCGGCGCGCTGGAGCCCGCGGCCGTCGGGTTCTCCCGCGAGCGCCTGCACGAGCTGGCCTGAGCCCTCGAGCGGTGCCCGTGCGGGGCGGCTTTGCGCGACGTAGCCGTCCGGTCACGCCGGGCGGTTAGGCTCGGCCCATGGTCGATCTCGTGGTGCGGTCCCGCCGTACCGTCACCGCCGGCGGCGAACGGCCCGCCGCCGTGTCGGTCGCCGGCGGGCGCATCGTCGCCGTGGACGGCTACGACGCCACCGTGCCGGCGGCCGAGGAGAGCGACCTGGGTGACCTCGCGCTGCTGCCCGGACTGGTGGACACCCACGTGCACGTCAACGAGCCGGGCCGCACCGAGTGGGAGGGCTTCGCCACCGCCACCCGGGCGGCCGCCGCCGGCGGGGTGACCGCCATCGTGGACATGCCGCTGAACAGCCTGCCACCGACCGTCTCCGCGGACGCCCTGGCCGTCAAGCAGCGGGCGGCCGCCGGGAAACTGCACGTCGACGTCGGCTTCTGGGGCGGCGTGATCCCCGGCAACTCCGGCGACCTGCCCGCCCTGCACGCCAACGGGGTGTTCGGCTTCAAGGCGTTCCTCGCCGACTCCGGTGTGCCCGAGTTCCCGCCGCTGAACCCCGGTCAGCTCGCCGAGGCCCTCGCCGCCGTCGACGCGCTGTTCGTCGTCCACGCCGAGGACCCCGGCCACCTGCACGCGGCCGCCTCGTCCCCGGCGTACGCGGACTTCCTGGCCTCCCGGCCGCCCGAGGCCGAGCACGCCGCCGTCGCCACCGCGATCGAGGCGGCCCGGGCCGCCGGCGCCCGCGTGCACATCCTGCACTTGTCCGCGGCCGGCGCGCTGCCGCTGATCGCCGCCGCCCGCGCCGACGGCGTCCGGGTCACCGCGGAGACCTGCCCGCATTACCTGACGCTGGACGCCGGCGAGATCCCCGCCGGGGCCACCGAGTTCAAGTGCTGCCCGCCGATCCGTGACGCGGCCAACCGGGACCGGCTCTGGGCGGCGCTCGCCGACGGGCTCATCACCTGCGTGGTCAGCGACCACTCGCCGTGCACCCCCGAGCTCAAGCGGCGCGACACCGGCGACTTCGCCGCGGCGTGGGGCGGCATCGCGTCGGTCCAGCTCGGCCTGCCGGTGATCTGGACGGCCGCCCGCGAGCGGGGGCACTCCCTGGCCGACGTGACCGGCTGGATGGCCCGTCGCCCGGCCGACCTGGCCGGTCTCACCCGCAAGGGCCGCATCGCCGTGGGCGCCGACGCCGACCTGGTCGCTTTCGACCCGGACGCCGCCTTCGTGGTCGACCCCGCCCGGCTGCATCACCGCAACCCCGTCACGCCGTACGCCGGGAAGACCCTGACCGGAGTGGTGCGCGCGACGTGGCTGCGCGGGCGCACGGTGACCGGCGAGGCGCCGCAGGGCCGCTTCCTGACCCGTTCGTGACACCGGAGGTCCGCTGATGGAAGAATTCACGCTCCTGCCCGACCTGGCGTCGCGCACGTTCGGCGGCGGGGTGGTGGCCGCCAACGACGAGTTCTTCGCCGCCGCCGACCACCTGGTCGACCCCGCGGCCCCGGTCTTCGCGCCGCGCACCTTCGGGCAGAAGGGCCAGGTGTACGACGGGTGGGAGACCCGGCGGCGGCGCGAACCCGGCCACGACGCCGCGATCGTGCGGCTCGGCGCCCCCGGCGTGATCCACGGCATCGACATCGACACGGCGTTCTTCACCGGCAACTACCCGCCGTACGCCTCCGTGGAGGGCTGCGCCGTGGCGGGCTATCCGGACCCGATGCAGCTCACCGAGGCGCCCTGGGTGCCCCTGGTGCCCCGCTCGCCGCTCGCCGGGGACAGCCAGAACCTGTTCACAGTGGACTCCCGGCAGCGCTTCACCCACGTACGCCTCACCATCTACCCCGACGGCGGTGTCGCGCGGCTGCGCGTCCACGGCGAGATCGTGCCCGACCCGCGGCTGCTGCCGAGCGTCTTCGACGTGGCCGCCGCCGAGCACGGCGCCCGCATCGCCGGCTGCAGCAACATGTTCTACGGCCACCCGCAGAACCTGATCCACCCCGGCCTGGCCCGCTCCATGGGCGACGGCTGGGAGACGGCCCGCCGCCGCGACGACGGCAACGACTGGGTCCTCGTCCAGCTCGCCGCGCCCGCGGTCATCGAGCTGGCCGAGCTGGACACCAGCCACTTCAAGGGCAACGCGCCCGGCAGCGCCACCCTGCGCGGCATCGACACGCGTACCGGCCTGCTCGACGACCCCGCCGACTGGTTCGAGCTGCTGCCGCAGATCCGGCTCAGCCCGGACACCCGCCACCGCTTCCCGGTCGCGGTCGTCCCGGTCGCGACCCACGTACGCCTCGACATCTTCCCCGACGGCGGCATGGCCCGCCTGCGCCTGCACGGCCGGCCCGACATGGCGGCGTTGCGCGCCCGCTACGAGGCGACCACCTGATCTTCTCCGGCCTTTCCGGCGAGCATGTCGAGAAGCGGCCGCCGGCTGCGTCTCCCGAGTGCCCGCAAGCACAAGCGAAGGAGAAGGTCATGGCCAACGCGATCAGCGCCCTCGAGGCGGCGAAGCAGACCGCCGGCGACCGGATCGTCGCGGTCGCCACCCGACGCTGACCCGGCAGTACCTCGACGCCGGCCTGCTCGACGAGATCGTCGTGTCGCTGGTCCCGGTGCTGCTGGGCGGCGGCATCCCGTTCTTCTCCCAGCTCGGCACGGCGCCGGGCTGGCGACGGAGGCGGCGACCGCCGTCCGCGACCACGCCCGTACGGTGCTGCGCGCCCCGCGGCTGATCGCCATCATCGACCCCCGCAACGTCGCGTCGCAGCGGGTGGCGACCAAGATCGGGCTGGCGTTGGAGAAGCGCTCGGCGAAGAACCAGCTGATCTACTCGGCACGCCTGTTGCGGGCCACGTTGTCCACAGGCCTCTCCGGCGACGGGGCCGATCACGTTACGGTGCCACGCGTGGGAAGAACTGTGACTCTCGTGCTCGTCGACGCCGAGGGAGTAGTGCTCGGCGCGCTGCCGCCGTTCGATGTGGAGGTGCCGTGGTGGCCGGAGGTCAGCGACATCGTCGCGGCCGTCCGGGAGCGCCACGGCATCGACGTGACGGTGCTGCGCCTGCTCCACGCGGACCGGCCCGCTCAACCCGGCGGCCATGTCACGTACGCCGCGCAGGTCTTCCACCCCGTCCCGGTCGCGGTTGAGCTTTCGCCGGCCGTCCCGGTCGGGGTTGAGCGTTCGCCCGCTGCCCCGGTCGGGCTTCAGCCTTCGCCCGCCGTCCCGGTCCGGCTTCAGCCTTCGTACGGCGTCACCGTGGGCGGGGGGCCGGAGCCGCGGCGGGCGCCGTGGGCGGTGCCCGGCGGCCCGGCCGCCTCCGTGGCGTGGGCGCTGAAGGAGCTGGGCCGCGACGACGCGGTGGCGGTGCAGCAGCGGACCTGGAACCTGTCGGCGATCTGGCGTCTCGACGCGGGCGGCGAAACGGTGGCCTGGCTCAAACAGGTCCCCGTCTTCTTCGCACACGAGGCGCCGCTGCTGCGATTGCTGTCCACGGCAGTGCCCGGGCTCACCCCGGCGCTGCTGGCGGCGGGCGACGCCGGGCGCATGCTGCTCGCGCACGTGCCGGGGGAGGACCGCTACGAAGCCGGCGCCTCGTTCTGCGCGGAGGTGGCCCGCGACTTCCACCCGCTGCAGGAGCACTACCTCACCCGGGTGCCCGAGCTGCTCGCCGCGGGAGTGCCCGACAACCGCTTCGAGCTCGACCGTATCGCCCGCGCGGCGGCACCCTGGCTGGACACGATCGACGGGCTCGCCGGGCTGATGGACGAGCTCCCCGCCCGGCTGGCCGCGATCGAGGCGTGCGGCCTCCCGGACACCCTGGTGCACGGCGACCTGCACCCCGGCAACGTGCGCGAGTCCGCGGCGGGACGGGTGATCGTCGACTGGGGGGACGCGAGCGTGGCGCACCCGGCGTACGACATCCTGCGCCTCACCGGAGACCTCCCGGAGCCGGACGCGGCCGCGCTCCTCGAGGAATGGGCGGCCCGGTGGCGGCGCAGCGTGCCCGGCTGCGATCCCGGGACCGCCGTCGCGCTGATCCGGCCGGTCGCTGCCCTGCGCGCGGCGGCGGTCTACCAGAACTTCCTCGACCACATCGAGCACTCGGAACGGCCGTACCACGAGTCGGACGTCCCGGAACGCCTCACCGCGGCGGTCGCCGCCGCGCAGCTGACGTGAGGGCCGTGGCCGAGCGCAGCCTGTTCGCTTCCGCTGTGCGTGGGCGCTCGGCGTCGCCGGGGCCTACGGTGAGGGCGTGACCGACCTGCGCCGTCGCTTCGTCGACCAGCTCCGGCATGACGGCGCGCCGCTGAGCGAGGAGCTGGCCGCGGCGTTCGGCGCCGTGCCGCGCGAAGCCTTCGTCGCGGACGGGTTCCAGCGGCGGGACGGCACGTGGGTCACCCCGGAAGCGGCCGACTTCCTCGACGTCGTCTATCGCGACGACGTGCTGATCACCAAGGTGAACGACGGCACGCCGGTCAGCTCCTCCAGCCAGCCCTCCCTCATGGCGATCATGCTGGCGGCGCTGGACGTGCGCCCGGGCCACCGCGTCCTCGAGATCGGCGCCGGCACCGGCTACAACGCGGCGCTGCTCAGCGCGCTCGGCGCGGACGTCACCAGCGTCGACGTCCAGCCCGACGTCGCCCGCCGGGCCCGTGCGGCGCTCGCCCGTGCGGGAGCCCGATCCGTACGGGTGCACGCCGGCGACGGCTACGCGGGCGCCCCGGGCGAGCACTTCGACCGGGTCATCGTCACGGTCGGCGTGGCCGGGGTGTCGCCGCACTGGCTGCGCCAGATCCAGCCGGTGCCGGGTCCGCCGGGGGCGGTGCCGGGTGTCGCGGGGGCGGTGCCGGGTCCCCCGAGGGCGGTGTCGGGTGTCCCGGGGTCGGCGCCGGGACGTGTCGAATCCGCCGCGGGGCTGATCGTCGTACCCGTGGAGCATGCCGGAACCCATCCCGTGCTGGCCGTGCGCGGTCACCCGGACGGCCCGGTCACCGCGTCCGTGGTGTGTCCCTCGGGTTTCATGAGCGCGGCCGGCCCGCTCACCGCCGGCCACCCGCGCACCCACCCCAGCCCGCCGCCGGGGGTGCTCGCCGACTTCGCCCTGGTCACGCCGGGCCGGTGGGCTCGGCCGCTGGACTCGCTCGGCTACCGCGACCTCTGGTACGCGGCCGGCGTCTGGAGCACCCGCGCCACCCACGCCCCGGTGATCGGCCACAACGGCAGCACCCTCGTGCTGCTCGACGAGACCGGCACGGGCGGCGCGGCGATCCTGCCCGACGGCGCGGTCGCCGCCGGTGGCGCACAGGCCGGACGGTACGCCGCGGAGGCCATCGGAATCATCGACCGCTGGGAGGCGGCGGGCCGGCCGCCGATCCAGGCCTGGCACATCGACCTCGCCCTCGCCGGCGATCCGGATGCGCCGATCTGGTGCCCGGCCGGCTGGACCCTCGACGTGCCCCAGGCAGGCCGGGAAGGCGCCAGACCCTGAGCGCCGCGCCGCGCTGCGCCCGTGTCCGGATGCGCGCTACGGTCCGTGCCCGGATGCGCTGCATCCGCGTCCGGAAGCGCGCTTCGCTCCGCGGCGGGAAGTCGCTGCACCCCAGCGGCCGGAAGGCACTACGCCCCGAGGTATGCGAGCACCGCCAGTACCCGCCGGTTCGTGTCCTCGGCGGACAGTACGCCCAGCAGCCCCTCCCTCAGCAGGAGTCCGTCCTCGGCCAGCACGACCCGCGTCACGCCGCCGGAGCCCGCCGCCACCCCGCCGATCACGCCGAGCCCGCCCCGGACACGCCCGCCGCGCCCGGGCCGAGCGGGCCGGCCGCACCCGTCCCGGACGCGTCTGCCGAGCCCGCGCCGAGCCGGCCGGTCGGCGACCCGGATCCGGGGGCGAGAGCAGGGACCGGATCCGGGGAGTGCCACGGCAACTCCACCCGCAGCAGCGTCGGCCCGCCGTCCGGGCTCGACACCAGCAGCCGGCCGCCCACCGCCGCCACCCGATCGGCCAGCCCGGTCAGGCCCGTACCGCGACCCGGGTCCGCGCCGCCGTGCCCATCGTCGCGGATCTCCACCACGAGGACGTCGCCGGCCCGGGCGAGCAGGACGTCCGCCCTCGTCGCGCCGCTGTGCTTGACCACGTTGGCCAGCGCCTCGGAGGCGGCGAAGTAGGCCGTACCCTCGATCTGCCCGGACGGCCGCGGCACGCCGTCGGCGACCGTCACCGCGACCGGGAGGGGCGAGCGGCCGGCCAGTTCGCGCAGCGCGGCCGGCAGACCGAGATCGGTCAGTTCCTGCGGACGGATGCCGTAGCTCAGGTCGCGGAGCACCACCATCAGGTCCTTGGCCTGCTCGTGGGCCCGGCTGAGCGGTCCGGCGGCGGGTGAGTCCTCGGGTACGTCCAGCCGCGCCATGCCCAGTTGCAGGGTGAGGCTGGTCAGCCGGTGCTGCGCCCCGTCGTGCAGGTCCTTTTCGATGCGCCGCCGTTCCAGGTCGAACGCGTCCACCAGCCGGGCGCGGGACTGGGCCACCTCCCGCAGGGCGACGCCCGCACGGTCGCCGAGCAGCGCGCGGGCCGTCGCGGCCTGTCCGGCTCCGATCAGGCCGAACAGGTACGCGAGGACCGGCGCGAACAGCACGCCGAGGATCGCGAACGGCGTCGCCTGTGTCGCGGAGTGCACGGTGAACGCGCCGAAGGTCCAGGTGGCCGTGCCGGTGCCGGCGAAGAACGGGCTCACCACGAACGCCACGTCGAGGAGGACGAGCAGCGCGTACGTGCCGTACACCGCGGGGACGACCAGGCCGAGGAAGGCGGCGTACAGCAGCTCCCGCCAGGTGGCCGTCTCCGCGTAGCGCGTCCGTACCCATGTGAAAGGGTCCGGCGGCGCAGGCGCGTGCGGTGACGGCAGCGGCCGGGGGTCCATGAGGCCGAGGCGCGCCCGCTCGACCGCGGCGAGCGGGATCGCGGCCAGCGGTCCGAAGCCGGTGAACAGCAGCAGCGAGACGGTCATGAGGACGAACACGGTACGGGTGGGAAGGTCGCCGTCGATCAGCCGCGAGAGGGCGGCCAGCCACGGCAGGACCAGCACCGCCATGGCCGCGCTCACCGGCGCGGCGATCGGCAGGGTGGTCACGACGTAGACGAGGGCCCGCCAGGGACCCGCCGAGGCGAGGTACCGGCGGCTCAGGAGGGCTCGCAGCGGAGCTTCAGGCGTGGACACCGCGTCACCGTAGGCAGCGGCGGGCCGGTGATCCCAGCCTTCCAGGCATAGTCCCTGGGGTATAGCCAGGTCTACCAGGTCCCGGCGCGACGCTCCCGCCAGGGACGCCCGTCCGGGTCGTAGATCAGCCGGTACGCGGGAATGGCCCACAGCCGCTGGTGCCACGGGAGCCGCTCGGTCTCGTGGGGCACCAGACGCCCCGGCGGGCGGGGGCCCTTCTCGCCGTCACGGTGCCAGTCCCGCAGCGCGTCGGCGGAGGCCCGCACCGCGCGTACGGCTGATTCGGGGTCCAGAAGATCCTGCTCGCCGGACAGGTCGAGATGCTCACGCAGCAGCGCGAGCCGCAGCTCGCGTGCGTAGACGCGCGCGCCGTCGCCGAGGCCGGCGGGATCGGTGGGGGAGCGCTCGTCACGGGTACGGTCGAGGACGGCGCAGGAGAGCTCGCTGTCATGCGTCCACGACCGACGGTTGAAGTTGTCGCTGCCCACGCTGGCCCACACGTCGTCCACGACGCAGACCTTCGCGTGCACGTACACCGGCGTACCCTCGTGGTTCTCCACGTCGAAGACGTGCACCCGGTCCGGTGCGGCCCGGCGGCACAGCGAGATCGCCTGCTCGCGCCCGACCATGTTGGGCGGCAGCGCGAAGCGCCCGTCCACGTCCGGATGCCGCGGCACGACCGCGATGAGGTGCAGCTCGGGGTTGTCGTTCAGGGCGTCGGCGAACAGCTGCGCGACCTCCTTGGACCACAGGTACTGGTCCTCCAGGTAGATCAACCGCCGGGCCCGCTTGATGGCCTTGGTGTAGCCGCGCGCGATGCTCTGCTCGCCGCGTTTCGCGAACTGGTACGGCGGGCGCATCGCGGGATATGTCCGCAACACCTGGATGTCGTGCGGGCCGCACTCCGGCGGATCCGGGGGCTGCGGCGGAAGCCGGTCGGCCCGCAGGTCGGCATGCTTGAGCTTGTCGGTCACTGTCGAGATCGGACCGTGCTGGTCGAGCGGGGTGGGATCGTTCCAGCGTTCCCGGAACGCAAGGTCGAGGGCGCCGACCACGGGCCCGCGCAACGCCAGCTGCACGTCGTGCCAGGGCGGGTTCTTCCCGTACGCGGAAGCCATGCCGACCGCCTGCGGGTCACCGACGTGGCGGGCGTCGTCGCGCCGGCTGTGACACAGGTCGATGCCGCCCGCGAAGGCGATGTCACGCTCCGGGGCGTTCGGGTGACGCAGAATGACGATCTTCTGGTGGTGCGAGCCGCCGCGCCGGACGCGCTGGTCCAGCAGCACCTCACCGCCGGCCGCCCGGATGTCCTCACCGAGGTTCCGGTTCTCCTCCTCGCTGTACGCCAGCTTGTCGAGGTGTGAACGCCACAGCAGGCCCTTGACGACGACACCCCGCTTGGCGGCGGCGGCGAACAGCTCGGCGATCGTCGGCCCGTCGTCGCGCAGGCGCTCGTCCGGGTCGCCGCGCCAGTCGGTGAAGAACAGGTGGTCGCCGTCACCCAGCGTTTCCACCTCGGCCACCAGACGGTCGAAATACGTTGCGCCGTGAAAGAGTGGTTCGGCGGTGTTTCCCCGGCACCAGGTGGGTATCTGTGAGTCCGGGTTGCCGCGCTCGTCCGCGGTGAGAAGCCAGTCCTCCAGTGACACGGGGCAGCCCTTCCGAGGTCGACGACGCCCTCACGGTAGGCCCCTTGCCGGCTGGCCGCACCCTGAGCCGCAGGTAATCCCCTTGTGAAGGACCCCTCATGAGCAGCGAACCACTGACCACCACCGCCACCCCGACCGACGCCGCCGCGGCGTCCGAACGCGGCCTGTTGATCGCGATGCTGCTCCTGGTCGTGCTGGGCGTGGGAGCCATGTTCCTGATGTCCTGACGGATGTGCTGTTGATCACCCGGAGGCGCCCGGGTGATCGAAGCGTCCGGCTTGTCCGCCCGCCGTCCGCCGATTGACGGGAACCGGGCAGCGATCTGTCGTACGGGTCATCCATACTCGTCGCCATGACGGGGGAGCCGGCTTTCAGCAGCGCAACGATCGATGTCCCGCCCGGCGAGGCGGCGACCGGCACGACAAGGGCGCTCTGGTCGCCCACCCACGGCTCGCTGCTGGTCACCGTCCCGCCGGGCACGGTGGACGGCGCGGTGGTGTGGGTCGACGGGCCGGGCGGACGGATCGCGGTGACGATCCGGGTGTCGACGCCGTTCACGCCTCCGCCTCCGTTCCCGGCTTCCGGTCCGCCTGCTTCCGGTCCGCCTGCTTCCGGGCCTCCGGCTTCCGGTCCGCCTGCCTCTGGGCCTCCGGCTTCCGGGCCTCCGGCCGGGGCTTCTGCGCCGCCGCCCGGTGGGTTTCCTGCTCCGGGCGGTTATCCGCCGCCCGGCCCGTCGTCTGCTGGTGGCTTCCCGCCGCCGAGCCCTTCGCCTGCTGGTTTCCCGCCGCCACCTGGTGGTTTCCCGCCGCCCGGTGGCTTCCCGCCCGGAGCCCATCCCGCGGGTGCCTTTCCCCCGGGCCCCGGTGGTGCTCACCCGGCCGGCGCCTACCCACCCGGCTCTTATCCGCCCGGGTCTTATCCGCCAGGGTCCTATGCGCCGGGGCAGCCCGGCGCCTACCCGCCCGGATACGGCCCGAACCCCGCCTTCGCCGGGCCGCCCCAGGCCGCCCCGCGCACCGGCCGCCGCAACCAGATCATCGGGATCGCGGTCGCCGCGCTGCTCGTCGTCGGCTGCTGCGGCGTGGTCCGCGCCGTCACCGGGGGCGACGACGACACCCCGCAGGCCGACACGCGTGGCATCACCGCCACCACCAAGGCCACCACGACCGGCCCCGTCACCAAGGAGCAGTACGCGCAACTCCTCGCCGGCTCGGACGGCGCCATCAAGGCCACGTTCGGCAAGCTGAACACCTCCGACCCCGCGGCGTTCGCCAAGGCGGCCCCCGCGGCGGCCGGCTCCATCCGTGCGGAGGCGCAGAAGCTGCGCGCCACCACGCCGCCGCCCGCCGCCGCGGCCGCGCACGCCCAGCTGGCCCTGGAGCTGCAGAGCCTCGGCGACATGGTCGAGGAGACGGCGGACACCAAGCAGGACTGCCCGGCGGCGTCGCCGTACACGTCGGTGCTCCAGTCCGGCTGGGCGGACAACGTGCGCGAGGACGCCAGGAAGCTCGCGGCGGCCGACCCCGCGTACAAGTTCGGCACGTTCCTCCCGGCCGCCCCGAAGGAACAGAACCGCCGCCTCAAGACCGGGACGTTCGTCAAGCGGACCAGCACGGGCGGCCTCGGCCACCTGAAAATCAAGAACGGCGCCGACGACACGACGATCTCCCTGGTCCCCGCCAAGGGCAAGAAGCCCAAACCCGTCTTCACCGTGTACGTCCGCGGCGGCGGCTCCTTCACGGCCAAGGGCATCCGCGACGGCACGTACCGCATCTACACGGCATCGGGCGAGGACTGGGACAACGGGCGCAAGGGCTTCACCCGGGACTGCGCGTTCAGCAAGTTCGACGACACGTTCAAGTTCACGACCACGTCGTACTCGTCGTCGATCTGGACCATCACGCTGACGCCGATCATCGGCGGCAACGCCTCCACCAGCAACGTCGACCCGAACAGCTTCCCGAACTGACCGGGTTCCGGCACCCGACCGCAAGCCTCGGACGGTCGCGACCAGCGGTGGGCTTGGTGGGCCAGCGCGGGCTCGGTGAGCTTGGTGGGCCAGCGGCGGGCTTGGTGGGCCAGCGGCGGGCTTGGTGGGCTCGGTGGGCCAGCGGCGGGCTTGGTGGGCTCGGTGAACCAGCGGCGGGCTCGGTGGGCTCGGTGAACCAGCGGCGGGCGTGGTGGGCCGCGATGGGCTCGGTGGGCTCCTGAGTGGGCCGGCTGTGGGCCGGCTGTGGGCTCCTGAGTGGGCCGCGGGTGGGCTCCGTGGTGGGCCCTGGCGGGCTCCGCAGTGGGCCGTCGGTCGGCTCCCGGGCGCTGTCAGATCACGCGGAAGTCGGTGACGAAGGCGGCCACCTCCCCGGTCGCCGTACGCCCCACGAAGCTCGCATATGCCCCGTCCCCGCACCCCGGGCTGACCGCCACCACGTTCGCCCCGCTCGCCGGGTCGGTCACCGCGCCCAGCCGGCCGGGGGCCTCCGGCGGCAGCGACGGGACGAAGACCGCCTCGACCTCCTCGTAGTCCCATGTGGACAGAGACTGCAGCGCCCGCTCGTCGGCGAGGGTGGCCAGGCCCGTGTCGACCGGGTGGATGGTGAAGCCGTCCTCGTCGACCTCGGCCGGGCCCGCCACGAGCGCCGGCTCCCAGGATGCGACCGGCTCGTCGCGGATGACGAGCTGGAGCGCCGCCGTGCGCCGATCCGCCTCCAGCCGATTGCGCAGGGATGATGCCGGGACGAGGGCCGGTGTGAGCCCCCGCAACGGCAGATAGGCGACGGCGACCCAGGCGCGAAGCGCGTAGCGCCCCGGGGTCACACCGACGGTGAAGGGCTGCGTCTCGCCCGTGCGGACGAGCGGGTCGCAGGCGACGACGCGGCCCGTCGGGAGGGTCACGTCGCCGAGCGGGACCACGGTCAGCTCGTAGTCGTGGGTGTCGTCGGAGTGACGCGCGCCCTCGGTCAGGAGCCGATCCAGCATCTCGCCGATGTCCACAGCCATGCCCCGCAGGTTATCGGCGACCACCGACAAAACCGCAGGCCTCCCGAACACGCCGGAAGCGACGCAACCCTGCCCCGGGACCCGCGCCAGCGCGACGCATCCCTGCCCCGGACTCGCGCTGGCGCGACGCACCCTTGCCCCGGACTCGCGCCGGCGCGACGCATCCCTGCCCCGGAAACACAGCAAGCCCGTCGGCAAGCACAGCAAGCCCGTCGGCAAACACCGGAAACGACGCGAGCGCACGCAGACCACCGGAAAGCGGCGCGGGCCCGCGCCGAACACCGACGCGGGCCCGCCCAGAACCAAAGGAGTCTCAGCTGGTGTGCGGCAGCCGTTCCGCCGGGATGACCCCCAGCCGCCCCTTCTGGTAGTCCTCGAACGCCTGCATGAGCTCCTCCCGGGTGTTCATCACGAACGGCCCGTAGTGCGCGACCGGCTCCCGGATCGGCCGTCCACCGAGGATGAACAGCTCCATCGCCGGGATGGTGCTGTCCTGGTCCGCGTCCGCCGCCACCCGGATCGCGTCTCCAGCCGAGAGGGCGGCGAGCTGGCCGAGCTGAAGGGGGCGGCGTTCCGTGCCGATCGTGCCGCGGCCGGCGAGGACGTACACCAGGGCGTTGTAGTCGGGTTGCCAGGGCAGGTCGAGTTGCGCTCCCGGCTGGAGCGTCACGTGGGCGAGGTTGATCGGGGTGTGGGTGGAGCCGGGGCCGTCGTGGCCGGCGACCGTGCCGGCGATGACGCGGATCAGGCTGCCGCCGTCCGGGGTGGTCAGCAGCGCCGCCTCGCGGCCTCGGATGTCCTGGTACTTGGGTGCGATCATCTTCGCCGTGCGGGGCAGGTTCACCCACAGTTGCAGGCCGTGGAAGAGGCCGCCGCTCATGACGAGTCGTTCCGGCGGGGCCTCGATGTGCAGGATGCCGGCGCCGGCGGTCATCCACTGGGTGTCGCCGTTGGTGATGGTGCCGCCGCCCCCGTTGGAGTCCTGGTGGTCCATCGTGCCGTCGATCATGTACGTCACGGTCTCGAAGCCGCGGTGCGGGTGCCACGGCGTACCTTTCGGCTCGCCCGGCGCGTAGTCGACCTCTCCCATCTGGTCGAGATGGATGAACGGGTCCAGCTCGCTCAGCGGTACGCCCGCGAAGGCGCGCCGGACCGGGAAGCCCTCACCCTCGTAGCCGGTGGGGGCGGTGGTGAGGCGGCGGACCGGGCGGTAGCGGGTGGCGGCCTCGTCGAGGCGGGGCAGACGGGGCAGGACGAGGACGTCGTCGACGGTGATCGCGGGCATGGGTGCCCTCCTTCAGGCGGTGGTGGCCGGCCGGGGCGTGCGGTCGGAAGCGGCAGCGGGGTGCGAGGCGGTGCCGGCCGGCCGGGGCGTGCGGCCGGAAGCGGCAGTTGAGTGTGGGGTGGCGGCGCCGGGCCGCAGCCGGGCGCCGAGCCGCGAGAAGACGTCCGCGAGCACGGCGAGCTCGGTCTCGTCGAGGTCGTCGATGAAGCTGTCCCGCACGGTGGCCAGGTGCAGCGGGGCGGCGGCGACCAGCGCCGCCATGCCGTCGTCGGTGAGCACCGCCTCCTGGCCGCGGCCGTCGGCCGGGCAGCTCTGCTTGCGGACCAGGCCGCGCTTGATCATGGAGGTGATCTGGTACGTGACGCGGCTGGGCGAGAAGACCATCCGGCTGGCGAGCTCGCCCATGCGCAGCCGGCGGCCGGGCGCCTCGGAGAGCACGACGAGCACGTGGTAGTCCGCCATGCTCAGGCCGGTGGCCGCGCGCAGGTCGTCCTCGAGGCGGGTCTGCAGCGCCCAGCTGCTCTCGATGTAGGCGCGCCAGCAGGCCTGCTGCGGGGCGTCGAGCGGTTCGGCCATGCCCCAGACGCTAACTCTTTAAAATCTGAAATACCAGGGGTACGGGACCCCCGTCACAGCGCGAGCAGGTCCGCGAGCTCGTGCAGGTCCCGGATCGCGATGTCGCCGTCCACTCCCTTGAGCGCCGCCACGGTCGCTCCCGCCGCCCGGCCGGCGGTCACGCCCACCTCCGCGTCCTCGACCACGAGGCACCGCGCCGGCTCCACGCCGAGCAGCTCGGCGCCGCGCAGGTATCCCTCGGGGTGGGGCTTGCCCGCGCTGATGTCCTCGACGGTCACCAGCACCGGCGCCGCGATCCCGGCCGCCCCGAGCCGGGCCTTCGCGAGTCGTACGTCGGCACTGGTCACGACCGCCCACGGCAGCGTCAGCGCGGCGAGCAGACCGGACGCGCCGGGTGTGGCCACGACGTCGGACAGGTCGTCGTACTGCAGCTCCAGCTGGCGCGCCGCGGCGGCGGTCACCCCGGCGTCGTCCAGGTCGGGACGGATGATGCGGACCGTACGCTCGGCCGGCGCGCCGTGCGCGATCGCGAGCACGGCCGCGGCATCGGCCTCGTGCTCGTGCGCCCACACGCGCCACGCCCGCTCGACGGCGGCGTCGGAGTCGACGAGGGTGCCGTCCATGTCGAAGAGCACGGCCTCGATGGTGGTCAGATCCACGCGTCCCCCAATTTCCTCGTCATCCGAGTATAAGCGCGAGGTCGTCCCCCCATGCGTCGAGGACGTCACCGTGGCCCCGATCCCGGGCGAGCCGCGCCACGTCGGGGAACAGGGAGGCGGGATCCGCGGCCACCCGCGACGGCAGCGTCGGATCCCACGGCGGTTCCAGCGGGTACGTCTCGAGCTCCCGCCGCAGGTACTTGTTGTACGGCCGCAGCCGCCCGTGCAGCGCGAAGATCGTGGTCAGCAGCCAGGAGACGCTCTCCGCCTCATCGAGCCGCGCGGCCACCCGATCTCCGTCCCGGCGGCTCTTCGCGGCCCGGTAGAGGAAGTTGACGTAGCCGTCGAGGCCCTCGCGAGCCCACCGCGTCGCCTCTTCGGGAGTGGGCGTCGCCTGCCGTGACACCAGTTCCGCTATCCGTCCGCCGAGCCGGTCGAGCAGGATCCGCGCGCCGCGGAACCCGTACCGCGGCCACAGGGTGGACGTGTCGGCGAGGGCCTCCACCGTGCAGACCGCGACGTCGAGGGTGGCCGTACGCCGGGACTCGTGACCGCCCTGCGCGACCAACACGACGTCGTGGTCGGACTGGGCGGTCGCCGTGCCGCGGGCGTACGAGCCGGTGAGGATCAACCCCAGCACGCCGGGATCGGCGGAGGCGGCGGCGACGAAGCCGGCGTAATCCGTCACAGAGGCAGGGTAGTCAGATCCGGTAGTAGACGCGGACCTCATATCCCGTACGGGTCGGGTGCCAGCCCACGTCGTCCACGTCGACCACCTCGGGCCGGCCGGCGAGCCAGCCGGCGGCCATCTCCAGCGCCTCGGCCGGGGTCTTGCCGGTGAACGTCATGCGCCGCGCGGCATCCTCGGTCGCCGCCGGTGCGTGGCGCGGGAACGTCTGCGCCGGCATCGTCGGCTCCGGGCCGGTGACCACCGCGGTGGGCCCGACGGCCCGGCCGTCGCGGACGCCCTGGACGAACCAGTCGTTGATCGTCTCGTCGTGCTCGACGGCCCAGCCGCTGACCGGGCCCACGTCCTCGGCGATCGCCTGCTTGGCGTTGTCCAGGGCGGTGTCCAGGGTGGCGAGCTCGATGTCGTCGCCGTTGTACTCGACCCGGTACGTCATGGGCCTGCCAGTACCCCGTGGCGACGAGCCCTAAGCGGCCTGGGACTGCAGCGAGCGCGCCATGTCGGAGCCCAGCTCGGTCAGGTCGACGCCGCGCTCGGCCAGCATCTGGACGCCGAGCCCGCGTCCTTCGCGCAGCATGCCTAGCACGATGTGTTCCGGCGCGATGAAGTTGTGCTTGAGGCGCAGCGCCTCCCGTAGCGACAGTTCGAGGACCTTCTTGTTGCGTGGCGAGAACGGCACGTGTCCCGAGCTGCCGTAGAACTTGCGCAGCAGTCCCTTGCGCTGAGGCGCGGGCGGGCGCGGCAGTCGCAGCGATCCGGGGCCGAAGTTCTCCTCGATCGCCCGGCGTACGGCGTCCAGGTCGATGCCGATCGCCTTGAGCGCGGCCCGGTCCTCGGCGTCGGCGTCCGGCAGCGGATCCGAGGCGGCCGTGCCGGGACCGACTCTGCGCAGGATCTCGGCCCGCACGTACTGGGCGTCCACCTGTTTGTCGCGCAACGCGGGCGCGGTGGCGATCGCGCCGTCGGGGTCGGACAGCAGGGCCAGCAGGATGTGCTGGGTCCCGATGGGGGACTGCTGCAGCTCGCGCGCCTCGGCCTGGGCGCGCACGACCACGTTCCGGGCGGCGTGGGTGAATCGTTCGAACATCTCAGTCCTCCCGTGGGTCCTGCATCGGCATCCGGTTCGCGTGTTTCTTGTGCACGCCCTGGCGGGTCACCTCGAGGGCGTCCGCGATCTCCTGCCAGGACCAGCCCTTCCGGCGGGCGTTGGCCACCTGGAGGTGCTCGAGGCCCTCCAGGAGGCGGCGCAGCGCCACGACCGCGCGCAGCCCGACCTTGGGATCGGCGCTGCCCGCCGCGGCGGCCAGATCGGTTGCTTCGGTCATGTCTGTCAACCTACGTTGACATAAGCGTCTGTGTCAACTGCGGTTGACACCGCGAGCGAAAAAGAGGGCCGACCCGGATGGGCCGGCCCTCGTCAGGGAACGGTCACCGGCCGCGGCCGGTCTTCTCCTGCAGGTCGTCGATGCGCTCGGACGCCTCCGCCTTGGTGAGCTCCTCCGGCACCTCTTCGTGGGCCTCCGAGGCCAGCGTGTTCAGGTACGACTTCTGGGCCCCGGTGGCCGGCTCGTCGCCGGTGGTCCAGTCGGCGGGGTCCTTGATCGTGTTGGATCCGGTGGTATCGCTCGCCGCCATGGCGCGCCTCCTCGATGACAATCATTCGAACAGGCGTACCACTACCCGCCGAAGGTCAGCTCCATGCCTGAGTTCGGCGTGTAAGACATGGTCAGCTCGATCGGGATCGCCGCCGGCGCGGCGATCGAGAACGGCACACCCCACGGGTCGAGCAGCTCCGCGTACGTGCCGAAGCCCATGTCCTGCGCCCCGGAGACGACCGTGCCGCCGTACGCCCGGCAGTCCTCGAGGGTCTCCACGCAGTCGGCGACCTGGAACGCGGCCCGCCACCAGCTGCCGCCACGGCTGGGCGCGAGCCCCGCCATCGCGTCGTGCGCCGTGGTGATCCACTCGCCGCGGGTGCCGTCGCTGCCGTACTCGTCGCGCAGCAGCCAGCCGAACGCCTGGCCGTAGAAGTTGGCCGCCGCCACCGAGTCGTCGGTGAGCAGCTCGGGGAAGGTCATCGTGCCGGGCTCGCCGCCGACCTGGGCGCCGGTGAAGCCGCGCGGCTCCCAGATGCCCAGCACCGCGCCGGCCGGGTCGGCGATGACGGCGGAGCGGCCGCCGTGGCCCTCGGCCGGCTCGGCGACGACCCGGCCGCCGGCCTCCTGCACCCGCAGGATCGACGACTCGAGGTTGTGCTCGGTCAGGTACGTTAGCCAGCCGGCGGGCCGGTCGGCGCGAGCGCGGGTCAGCCCGGCGACGGCGCGCCCGCCCAGCTTGAACCGGTCGCCGGCGGGCTCCCAGCCGAAGAGGCGGGCGTAGAACTCCGCCGCCCGTGCGGGATCGGCACTGGCCAGCTCGACCCAGCAGGGTGTGCCCGGCGCAAAGCCCCGTATACGCATGGCGGCACCTTTCGTCGTTCCAAGTTGGAGTACCGGCCAACAGAGATGCCGATCACCTTACAGCCATGAATACGCTCTGCCACTACACCCGGGTTCAATGTCCTAAATAAACTACGGTTTCGTCGACGGAGGACTACTCTGAGCAACGTCAATTACTGAGAGTGTTTCTCTTCCGGGGTGCGGGACCGCTCGTGGTATCGGTCCAGAAGCCGCATCACGGGCGTCGCGGCGACACCGTGCAACCCCACGCTCACGAGAACGACGAATGCGGCTGTCGCCCATATGACATCCGCGTTGGGGAACTGTGCGTGGCTCGTGGCGTACGCCAGGTAGTAGAAGCTTCCGATGCCGCGGATCCCGAACGACGCGATCACCCAATGTTCCGCCGGATGACCCGGCGCGCCGCGCAGGGACAGGAATCCTGACACGGGACGCACGACGAAGACGAGCGCCAGTCCCACGAGCGCGGCCGGCCAGGTGAGCGGCGCCAGCAGTCCACTGACCACCGCGCCGCCGAGCAACAGCAGCAACAGGACGGTCAGCAACCGTTCGATCTGCTCCGCGAAGTCGTGCAACACCTGGTGGTACTCGTGCGAACGCTGTGCGGCCCGGATGCCCCGGGCGGCGATGAACACCGCGAGGAAGCCGTAGCCGCCGGCCACCTCGACCACCCCGTACGCCAGGAACGTGGCAGCCACCGCGAGGAAGCCCTCGGAATGGTGGGCGAGCCGCAGGCTGCGATTGCGGGCGCGGAAGAACAAGCGGCCCAGCGACTTGCCGACGAGCAGACCGCCCGCCACCCCGACGCCGATCTTGTAGAGCACGTCGGTGAGCACCCAGTCGCCGACCCAGCTCTCGTGCGTCACGGCCGCGGTGGCCATCGCGATCGCCGCGTACACGAAGGGAAAGGCCAGCCCGTCGTTGAGGCCCGCCTCCGACGTGAGCGCGAACCGCACCTCGTCCTCGGAGTCCTCCTCGTCGGTCGGCTCGCCGACCTGGACGTCGGCGGCCAGCACCGGGTCGGTCGGCGCGAGCGCCGCGCCCAGCAGCAGCGCCGCGGCCGGCACCAGGCCGGCCCACCACCAGCCGAGCAGCGCGACCGCCGCGATCGTGACCGGCATGGCGATCGCCAGCAGGCGCCAGGTCGAGGCCCACCGCCGCCGGCCCAGCGGCCGGTCGATCTTCAAACCCGCGCCCATCAGGGCGACGATCACGCAGATCTCGGTGAGGTGCTCGGTCAGCTTCGGGTGGGCGAGGGGATCGGCGTCCGGCAACCCCAGGGGTACGGCGAAGAGCACCATGCCCAGCGCCAGGAACACGATCGGCATGGACAGGGGACGGCGCTCGAGGACCCGCGGCAGGATGCCCGCCAGCAGGGCTCCGACGCCGAGGAGCGCGAAGAGGAGGTCGGACATCTGCACGGGGAGGAACTGCCCCCGTACGGGGGAAAACATGCCGCCCGCAGGGGGTGGTTGCCGGCGGGGGAGCCGGGTAACCCGCGGGCATGGTCTCCCGAGGTGACAACCATCCCCGCGTGTCCGTCGTGACCGGCTCCGAGTCTGGCATCGGCCGGGCGACCTATGTGACGGGCGCGTCCTGGCCTGTCGACGGCGGCATGCTCGGCATGGGACCACAGGCCGGCAGCCACCTCACCAGCGACGACTGGCGCCGGCCCTGATCAGGCCGGCAGCTTGCGGACAGCCGAGCCGTCCAGCGCCGCGAGCAGGTCCGCCGGGTTCTCGTACGTCTCCACCGCGCCGGCGTCGAGCAGCTCGGCGGCGCTGGTGCCGCCGCAGGTCAGGCCGATGCAGGGGATGCCGAGCTTGCCGGCGGCCTTGACGTCCCACACCGAGTCGCCGACGAACACCGCCCGCTCCGCGCCGACGCCGGACTGCTCCAGCGCGGCCTCGAGGATGTCCGGCGCGGGCTTGCTCTCCTCCGCGTCGGCGGACGAGGTGGCCGCGGTGATCACGTCGTCGGCGTCGATGACCCGGCGCAGCTGCTTGAGTTCGGGCGCCTTGGCCGACGACGCCAGCACCACGGCCAGCCCCTCGGCCGCGCACGCGCGGAGCAGGTCGGCGGCGCCGGGCAGCGGGCGCAGCCGCTCCCACCAGGCGCCGTAGAGCACGTCGTGCGCCGACGACATGGTCTCGTCGTCGTCCTTGTCCCGGTCGCTGCCGAGCAGGTGATCGAGCAGGCGGTCCGAGCCCATCCCGATCGCCCGGTGGATCTTTGCCATCGGGACGTCCCGGTCGTGCTGGCGCAGTACCTCCCACCAGGCGACCGCGTGCAGGTAGGTGGTGTCGACCAGGGTTCCGTCGACGTCGAAGAGCACTCCGCGCTTGGCTGTCATGCCCGGGCGATTACCCCGTTTCGGCGGGCGGTATCAACATCTCGAACCAGACCGTCGAGCCGCGCACCGCCGGATCGGTGCCCCAGGTGTCGCTGAGCTCCTCGATCAGGCCCAGGCCGCGACCCCGGCTGCTCAGCGCGTCCGTGCGGGCCCGGGTGACGCTGCCGCGGGTGCCCTCGTCGGCCACCGAGACCAGCAGCCGCTCCGCGCTCAGGTCGATGTGCACCTGCGCCGGGGTCCCCGCGTGCAGCAGCGCGTTGGTGGTCAGCTCACTGGTGCACAGGATCGCCGCGCCGATCACCGTCTCCGGGACCGCCCACTCGCGCAGGCGGTTCGTCATCCACTGCCGGACCCGGCTCGGGCCGGTCGGCTCGGCGGGCACCAGCATCGTCGCGGACCGGCTCAGCGCGACGGCCCGCTCCACTGCCAGGACGGCCACGTCGTCATCCGTACGCCCGGAGACGGCGGCCGTGGCCAGCGAGCACAGGTTGCGCGGGTCGCCGCTGGCCGCCTCCGCGGTGGCCGCCACCAGGGCGTCCAGGCCGGCGCTGAGCGTACGGTCGCGGCGCTCCACGACGCCGTCGCTGAACATCAGGATCGTGTCACCGGGCTCCAGCCGGACCGTGGTGGTCCGCCACGAACCGCCCAGCCCCAGCGGCGCGCCCGGCGGCAGCGCGACCAGCTCGGCGGTGGCCTCGCCACCGCCGGCCCGGCGCAGCACCGGCGCGGGATGGCCCGCGCTGGCCAGCGTGATCAGGCCGTCCGACTGGTCCAGGACCCCGTACACGACGGTGACGAAGATCTCCTCGTTGCGCGACTCCGCGCCGAGCGAGCCGACCAGCCGGTCCAGCCCGGCGAGGACCGTCTCCGGCGCCGGGTCGGTCAGAGCCAGCGCGCGCAGGGCGGCGCGCACCTGACCCATCACCGCGGCCGCGCGTACGTCGTGACCGGCCACGTCACCGAGCACCATGGCGAGCCGCCCGTCGCCCAGCTCGAAGGCGTCGTAGAAGTCCCCGCCCGCCGCGTTGCCGTCCACGCCCACGTCGTAGCGCGCGGCGATGCGGAACCGGTCGAGCTCGGGCAGGTGCTCCGGCAGCATGCTGCGCTGCAGCAACTGGGCGGTGCCGTGCTGGGCCTCGAACCGCCGTGCCCGCTCCGCCGCCTGGGCCACCAGCTCGGCGGCCGCGTACAGCAGCGCGCGCTCGGCCGGCGGCCACGTGTGCGGCGTGCGGTAGCCCATGGTGAGCGCGCCGTGCAGCGACGGCGTCCGCAACGGCATCGCGGCCAGCGCGCGGATCCGGCGCTCGTGCCGATCGCTCGCCACCTCGCCCAGCGGCGCCCCGTCGGGCTGGAACGAGGGCCGCCCGCTGAGCGCCGCGACCACCAGCGGATACCCGGGATCGTTGCTGATCCGCTTCCACAGCGGGGGCAGGCGCTCGTCGGCCTCGTCCATCATCTCGCCACGGATGCGCCGGACATACCGGAAGCCCGCGCCGTCGTCGACCGCGAACACGCAGTGGTCCACGTCGAACGACGACATCGCGTACGAGAGCACGACCCGGGCTACGTCGTCGATCGTGAGCGCGGAGGCGAGCCGTGCGGTCAGCTCGCCGAGGCTCTGCAGCCGCCGGGTCACCTGCGTCGTCTCGGCCGCGACCGTGAGGACGCCGACCACCGAGCCGTGCTGGTCGCGTACGACGGAATGGCCCCTGGTGAACGACGCCTGCTCGACCTGACCGCCGCGCGGGACCGCCACCTGGGCCTCCGCCTCGAGGAAGGACTGGCCGCTGCGGTAGACGTCGTCGATGACCCCGCCGACGCCCGGCGTCTGCCAGAGGTCGCCGAACACCTCGGCGGCCGGGCGGCCCATCGCCGCGGGATGCTTGGCGCCGATGACTTCGGCGTACCCGTCGTTGTAGATGAGGACGTAGTCGTCGCCGTAGGCGAGGGCCATCGGCACGGGCGACGAGAGGACCACCTCGACCGTCGCGCTCACCACCGGGTCCCAGCTCGCCATCGGGCCCAGCGACGTGGTCTCCCACGGGTGCGCGGCGACCAGTTCGGCGCAGCCCGGAGGACGCTGCGTCACCACGCCCGACGGATCGGGCAGCGCCGTCATCGCCGTCGTCCTCGCTGTCGTCACCGCCGTCGTCATCGCGGAGGGTATCCCCATGCCGACCATGGCCTGAGCGTAGCCCGCCTCGGCCGTTCGGACGATCCTGGTACCAACCGGACGTCCGATTCTACCGGGTACGTGCGGGTGAGGTGGCTTCGTCGCTCCCGCGTGGGCTCACGGTGCGCGATCGGGTGGCGACGAAACAGGGCTCGGCTGTTCGATCCTGCCTGCCCTATAGTCCCGCGCGTGAGTGAAACGTGGCGGCCCCGGCCCAGCCGCGGCGTCATGGGATACGTCGCTGAGCTGCAACAACTCGACCCCGGCGCGGCCGCGCCCTGGGCGCCTGCAGAGTCCGTACGGCCTGCCGCGCTGCCTCCTTCCTTCCCTGATCCGGATCCGTCTTCCTTCCCTGACCCGGAATTTTTGGATTCGCCCCGTGCGTCTGCTTCGTTTCCGGACGCTCCTGCTTTGTTCGCGGACGCTCCTGCTTTGTTCGCGGACGCTCCTGCTTTGTTCGCGGACGACCCGGCGCCGATCGTGTCGCATGTGCGGCCGGCTGCGCCGGGGCGGCGGATGCGGATGGCGGTGGTCTCCGGAGGCGTCCTCGCGATCCTGGCCGGCCTGGGTGTCGGATATGCGGCACTGAGCGGATCCGGCCCGGATCCCGTCGCGGCACCCGGCGCCACGGCGACGGCGACTCCCGCCGACGGGGTGCTCGACCTGGAACCGGCCCTGCCCGGCATCGACCCCGTCACCGGCGCGACGACCAGCCCGGCGGGCACGACGGCCCCGGCCGTGGCCCGCACCCCGGCGGCGGCCGCGACGACCACCGCCGGCCACACCGCCACCCAGCCCGTACGCACGACCCGGCCGGTTCTGCCCGGCGTACCGGACCAGCCGGCCGACACGGTGGCGCCGTCGTCCCCGGCCCAGCCGGCACCCACCCAGCCGGCCGCGCCGCTGCTCCTCCCGGCCGTCGCGACCCTCACCTTCACGGCTGACGAAGGAGAGCAAGGCTGGACCGGCTACGCCGGACAGGTCCGGGTGGAGAACCCCGGCAGCACGGCCACCAGGAGCTGGCAGGTCACGCTGACCGTGCCGGGCGGCAACAAGGTGGACGCCTCCGGCGCGTCGGTGAGCCAGGACGGGGACAGCGTGACGTTCACGGGCGGACCGATCGCGGCACGCGACTCGCTCACCTTCACGTTCACGGTGGACGGGACCCTGACCGAGCTGCCGGGCGGATGCCGGATCGACGGCAACGCCTGCTCCTGACCCGGGCGCTCCGGGGCATTCTTGCCTTCTCCTTACGGTCGGCCGCAGCCAGTGCGAGCCGACGCCGGTCGATCTAACCTCGTTTCAGGCCGGCCGTCCCGCCGGTCACCACCTCGGTGAGGAGAACGGATGACCGGCTCCGGCCTGGACGACGCCCTGAGCGACATGTGGCGATCGGTGCTGCTGTTCGTGCCGGCAGCCCTCGCCTTCGTGGCCATCCTCGTCATCGGCTACGTGCTGGCCCGCCTCGTGCGTACGGTCGTGGCCAAGACCCTGCGCCGCGTCGGCTTCGACCGGGCCGTCGAGCGCGGCGCCATCGGCCGCGCCCTGGACGGCCGGGTCGAGCCCAGCGACCTGTGCGCCAAGATCGCCTTCTACGCGGTGCTGCTGTTCGCGCTCCAGCTCGCCTTCGGCATCTGGGGTCCCAACCCGGTCAGCGACCTGCTCACCGCCCTGGTCGCCTGGCTGCCCCGCGCCTTCGTGGCGGTCGTCATCATCGTGGTGGCCGCGGCCATCGGCGGGGCCGTCCGCGACCTCATCGACAGCGCGCTGGGCGGTCTCGCGTACGGCCGCCTGCTGGCCCGCGTGGCGTACTGGCTGATCGTCGGCCTGGGCGTCATCGCGGCCCTCAACCAGGTGCAGATCGCCACGGCCGTCACCCAGCCCATCCTCATCGCCGTCCTGGCCACGGTCGCGGGCGTCGTGATCGTCGGCGTGGGAGGCGGCCTGATCCGCCCGATGCAGCGCCGCTGGGAGATCTGGCTGGAACGGGCGAGCGCGGAGTCCGCGGTCATCCGCGAGCACGCCCGCACGTACGCGGACGAGAAGGCGAGAATCGCCGCGGAGAAGCGCGCCGAGCAGGAACGTCTCGCCGAGGAAGCCCGCCGAGCTGAGGAGGCGCGCATGGCTGAGGAGGCGCGCAAGGCTGAGGAGGCGCGCAAGGCTGAGGAGGCGCGCAAGGCTGAGGAGGCGCGCAAGGCTGAGGAGGCGCGCAAGGCCGAGGAAGCCCGCAAGGCCGAGGAAGCCCGCAAAGCTGAAGAGGCGCGCAAGGCTGAAGAAGCCCGCAAAGCCGAAGAAGCCCGCAAGGCTGAAGAGGCTCGTAAGGCCGAGGAAGCTCGCAAAGCTGAAGAGGTCCGTAAGGCCGAGAAAGCCCGCGAAGCCGAAGAGGCCCGCAAGGCGGAAGAGGCGCGCGAGGCCGAGGAAGCTGCCGGCGGCCCGGATGCTGTCGGCGACACCTCGCAGTCCCCGGACACTGCGACCCCGAGCGAGTCGCCGGAGTCGACCGAGCAGCAGCAGCGGGCCGAGGCCGCCCGGCGCCGCCTGCTCGACGCGGCGTCCGGCGAGCAGACCCAGGTGATCCCGGTCCAGCGCAGGCCCAGGGAGTACTCGAACCCGGTACCCGGCTTCGAAGACGACGACGAGGACGACGACATCGAGACGACCGGCGACGTACCCGGCCGGCCCTCGTCGCCCGGCCCGCACGGGAGCGCCGATGACCAGGAGGAACGCACCCAGGTGCTGCCGCGCCAGCTGCCGTACCCGGCGGACGACGAGGAGAAGACCCAGGTCATCAAGCCCACCCAGCCGCCCTCGGACGGCCCGGCCACCTAGCCCCGCCCGGGTTCGCCCCAATCCGGCGGCGCCGACCGACCCGGCGGCGCTTGATCCCGGCGGTGGTGCCTGACCCGGCGGGCGGCGCCTGGCCTGGCGTCTGGTGCCCGAACCGGCAGGCGGCGCCTGGCCCGGCGTTTGGTGCCCGAACCGGCAGGCGGCGCCTGGCCCGGCGTCTGGTGCCCGAACCGGCAGGCGGCGCCTGGCCCGGCGGGTGGTGCCTGGCCGGGCGGTGGCACCCCGCCCGGCGGTGGCATCCAGCCCCGCTCGGGAGCTTCTCAAGGTGACCGGGCCGGACCGGGCCCCTTTCAGCCGACGCCGGGTGCGACCCCGGCCCGCGCCCGGCGGTGGCCTCCTCGGGCCCGCAACCGGCGTTGCCCGGGAAAGCCAGAGGGCCGGCACCTCCGGGGAGGTGCCGGCCCTGAACGGTCGGTGTGGCCTGTCGGGCAGGGTCAGCGGGACGGGGGCAGCGTGCGGGCGAGGGAGCAGACCGCCAGCAGGCGGTTGAGGACCCAGTCGTTGGCGGCCCAGTCGATGGGGCCCTCCGGCGCGCGCCAGCCGTGCTTGAACGCGGCGTCGCGGACACCTTCGGCGTACGCCGCGAGGATCACCGGGGTGAGCGGGCGCTCGTCGGTGGAGAGGCTGTCGCGGATGCCCGCCACGTGCTGGTCGACCGCGGCCAGCAGGCCGGGGGAGTCGGCCGCGGCCGCGAGGCCGGTGACTCCGACGCAGGTCATCAGCTCGCTGAGGCAGGCGTGGGCGGAACGCAGGGCAGCACGGGCGGCGGCGCCGCTGAACAGGCCATTCATGGGAAGAAACGTTAGGGAGCCCTGGGTAGCCAACGGTTCGCCTGATCGGTGCAGCTCGGTTGAAGTCCGCGCCGCGGGGAACCATGGGCGCATGACAGACGGTCCCGACGCCGCGCACCAGCGGCCCGAAGGTCTCAGCGACATCACCGTGGAGGCGCTCGGCAAGCTGAGCGAGGCCCTCGAGGTCGTGGAGCGTATCCGCGGCCACCTGTACAGCCTGCACCAGCTCACCGGCGAGGCCGACTTCAAGCTCGACGAGGCCGTGTCGCTGTTCATGCAGGCCGGCGAGACCAAGGTCGCCGAGCGGATCGAGCAGGAGCTGATCGGCCGCAACGTGCTGGCCGGGCGGTGGACGTTCCAGGTCGTCGAGGAGTACGACGACGGCTACTACGCCGAGTTCAAGACCATCGAGAAGGACGCCCGCGACGAGCTGGCCCAGGGCAAGCGCCACCTGTACGAGGCGGAGCTCAAGGAACGCCGCCGCACCCGGGGTCGACCGGGCCACGAAGCCCGGCCCTGAGCCGGCCGCAGCCGGCACGCCGCATGACGAGGGCAAGGGAAGGCCGAGTCACGGCACGCGGCCGTGTGGCGGCGATTCTCCGCGGTAGTGCGGCGGCGGAACCGGTGAGAAAGCTCTTCCGCGGAACGGTCGGCCGGATCAGCGATCCAGGCGCACCGGATGGTGGGCCGCAGGACCGTCGTCGAACCCCGTGGCTGTGCGCCGAGCGCGCCGGCTACTCCGCTTCGGCTGTCGCCGTGCCGCGGCGGCGCTGGGTGTCGTCGGCGAGGATCACGGTCGCGACCACGAGGGCCACGACGACCGCGAAGAGCCAGGAGGCGTCGTCGATGAGCGAGGCGGCGAGCGGGGCCTGGAAGGCGGCGAGGAGGAAGCCCACCCAGGCGAGGCGGCGCTGACGCTCGGAGAGGAAACCGGCGGATCGCATCCGGCTAGTGTGGCCCGATTCGTGGCCTTCGCCGTCACCCTTTCGGCCGATCTCGGGTTGTCCGATGGTGCCCACTGCGCAGCGTTGTCAATGCTCCACGAGGGGTGAAAACCACCCATTTTCGCTGGTCAGTACGGCGAGAAAAGGTCTGGGAGCGCTACCACGATCTAGGCGTACGACTAGATCTGTCCTGGCGGGGAGGTTTAAAACTCTGACGGCCGGTTTGGCGATCATGGCGCTGAGCGCGTGCTCGCCGGCGACCCGGCTGGGGGCGCGTCAGATGCCGCCCGATGACGCCCCGCAGCCGCACGTGCAGGCGGGCCCGCTGGACGGGCGTACCGTCGGATTTCTGATCGTCCGCGACGCGGCGTCGCGGGTCGAGGTGCGCATCGCCGACCTCCCCGGGCTGCTCTACCGGGTGAGCACGCCCGCCGACTCGGGGTTGAAGCCGCAGGTCACCGGCGCGGCCGGGCGGGTACGGCTCGGGTTGCGGCCGACCGGCGGCGACGGGCCGGACACCGTCGAGATCCTGCTGAACCGGCGGGTCCGCTGGGACATCCGGCTGCCGGCCGGCGCGGGGGAGCAGCACCTGGACCTGGCCGCCGGGCGGGTGCGGCGCCTCGTGGTCGATTCCGGGGCCGGGCTGGTCAGCGTACGGCTGCCGGCACCGTCCGGATCGGTGCCGATCACCGTGGCGGGCGCCGTCGGCGATCTGGCCGTGGCGGTGCCGGGCGGGACGGAGCTGCGGTTGCGGCTGCGCGCGGGGGCCGGGGTGGTCGCGGTGCCGTGGCGGGACCGGGTCCGTGCGGCGCCGGGCGCGGTGGTCGCTTCGCCGGGATGGGGTACGGCCGGCAGCCGGTACGCCGTGGACGTGGAGTCGGAGGCCGGTTCCGTGACGGTGTGGGAGTGAGGAGACAGGACGGTGTGGGACCGAGGGAGACAGGACGGTGCGGGAGTGAAAGAGATACGGCTGAGGACCGCGGCCGGCTGATCGCCACCGCGGTCCCCGGAGATCGACTTAGTGCGGGCCGGTGCGTCCCGTCGTGCTCGGGCGGTATTCCCGGTCGGGGTCCGTCTGGTCGGCGGCCGCGTCGTCGGCGACCCGTGAGCCGTGCCCGAAGGCCTGCTCCTCGCCGGCGTCGTTGTCGGTCGGGTCGCCCTGCCCGTCGGTGTCCCAGCCGGCCATGGCGTCGCTGAGGTCGGCCACGGACAGCTTGTCCTCGTCGCGCCACACGCCGTCGTCTTCGCGATCAGTCATGCTCATGGCGTACCCACGAAAAGGCCGCCGGAATCCCGGCGGCCTCTCGCGATCGTGGGGTGCTTACGGCTGCGGCCGGTCGACCTCGCCGCGCCACGCGCCGGTCTCGACGCCGCCGCGGCTCTCGATGAACTCCTTGAAGCGCTTCATGTCGCCCTTGACCTGGCGGTCCAGGAAGCCCAGCTTGTCGCCGGCCTGCTCGACGATGCCCTCCGGCTCGAAGTCCATCTGGCAGGTGACCCGGGTGTGGGTCTCGTCGAGGCGGTGGAACGTCACGACACCGGCCTGCTTGCTGCCCTCGACGCTGGTCCAGGCCACGCGCTCGTCCGGCAGCTGCTCGGTGATCTTGGCGTCGAACTCACGCTTGACGCCGTCGATGTCGGTCTTCCAGTGGGTCATCGTGCTGTCCAGCTGGCGGATCTCCGTCACGCCGCTCATGAATCGGGGGAACTCCTCGAACTGGGTCCACTGGTTGTACGCGGTGCGCACCGGCACGTTGACGTCAACGGACTCGGTCACGGTACTCACGGTGTTTCCCTCCTTGTGTGTTTCCCCGCCGTACAGGTTTCCCGCGCCACGCGCGGGGTGGCCGGTCACGCGTCGATCGCGTGCCAGACCTCGCTCACGTTGCGGTAGGTGGTGCCCTCCGGGAGCCGGTTGAGCGCCTCGACCACGTCATCGGGGGCGTCGAGGTCATGGGCGCTCTTCAGGAGCGCCTCCCGGTCGCCCGGCAGCGCCGAGAGACCGATGTACGTCCCGAAGCGGCTCAGCGCCTCGCCCTGCGCGCTGCCGACGCCGTTCTGCTCGCCGCGGCCGGCCCCGCCTTCCGGCACCAAGCTGGTCCGAGGCTGGTCCTCGCCGGACGGCTCGGCCATCTTCCATTCCTCGGCCCGCGCGCCCGCCGTGCCCTGGACGGTCCCGCGGACCTCCCGGGCCATCTGCTCGTCGACGCGTGGGCTGTGCTTGTCGCTACCGCGTTCCATGACCATGGGGTGCCCGGCCGGTCCCGGGCTAAACCGTGGGATCTTCGTCGTCGGCCGGTTCGCGCGGTGGAAGGGGCGGATCCGGGTCCGGACTTCCCGCCTGCAGCCGGCGTCCGCGCTGCACCTCGGCGTTGATCTCCACGCCCAGCATGAGGGCGGAGTTCGCGAGGTAGAGCCAGACCAGGAAGGCGATGATCGCGCCGAGGCTGCCGTACGTCTTGTCGTACGAGCCGAAGTTGGCAACATAGAGCCCGAAGCCGAAGGATGCGACCACCCACACCAGCAGCGCCACCGCGCCGCCCAGGGTGAGCCAGCGGAACCGGGGCTGCCGGACGTTCGGCGCGATCCAGAACAGCAGCGACAGCAGCAGCATCAGGATGAGGACGAGCACCGGCCAGCGCCCGATGGACCAGGCGGTACGCGCGGTGTCGCCGGCGTGCAGAAGGTCGCCGACCGCATCCACCAGGGGCCCGCTGATGACCAGGCCCGTGGCGACCAGCGCCATGAGCACCAGGGCGACCGCGCTCAAGCCGATCTGCAGGGGCCGCAGCTTCCAGAACGGCCGGCCCTCTTTGACGCTGTAGATCCGGTTGGAGGCGCGGGTGAACACGCCGACGAAGTTGGAGGCGGACCAGAGGGCGCCGAGCAGGCCGAAGCTGAGCAGCGCCTTCGCCGAGCTCTGCTGCACGACGATGGCGTCGAGCGCCGACCGGAACGACTGCTCGCCCACGACCGCGCCGGCGCCGAGGTCGGTGAGGACGCCCAGGATCGTGTCGACCGCCGTCCGGCCGTCGGTCACCAGGTTCACCAGCGCCACCACGACGATCGCGCTCGGGAAGATCGCCAGGACGGCGTTGTAGGTGAGGGCCGCGGCGAGGTCGGCGCATTCGTCGTCCACGTACCCCTTGGCGCTGCGCCAGAGCACACCGCGCCAGGTGGACCAGCGCAGCTGCCGTACCTTGCGGGGCAGGCTCGAGGTGACCTGCGAGCGGGTCGTGGCGGCCGTCATGTGTCGCGCTCCCATCCGTCACCCCTTGCGCACAAGGCACTACCCGGAGGGCGTTTGTGCCAAACGGCGAGGGGTACGGTCGGCAAAGTGGAACGAGCGGACGCCATCGTCATCGGCGCCGGGCACAACGGCCTGGTAGCCGCCAACCTGCTCGCGGACGCGGGCTGGACCGTGCAGGTCCTCGAGGCGACACCCCAGCCCGGCGGCGCGGTCCGCTCCGGGTACGTGACCGCCCCCGGCTACCTCAGCGACCTGTTCAGCTCCTTCTACCCGCTGGGCTACGCCTCGCCGGTGATGCAGGGGCTGGACCTGGACGAGCACGGTCTCGAGTGGACCCACGCCCCCGACGTCCTCACGCACCTGCTGCCGGACGGCCGGGCCGCGACGGTGAACCGCGACCTGGAAACCACCATGGCCTCGATGGACGCGTTCGCGCCCGGTGACGGCGACCGGTGGCGGCAGGCGTTCGAGGACTGGTGCCACGTCTCCGACGAGATGCTGAAGGTGCTGTTCACGCCCTTCCCGCCGGTGCGGTCCGGCCTGCAGCTGGCCCGGCGCCTGCGCGTCGGCGGCTCGCTGCGCCTGGCCCGGCGCCTGGTTCTCTCGGTACGCGAGCTCGGCCGCGAACTGTTCCAGGGCGAGGGGGGCCAGCTCGCGCTCGCCGGCTGCGCGCTGCACACCGACCTGTCCCCGGAGGAGGCGGGCGGCGGCGTGTACGGCTGGCTCCTGGCGATGCTCGGCCAGCAGTTCGGGTGGCCGGTACCGGTCGGCGGCGCGCAGCGGATCACCTCCGCGCTGGTGGACCGCCTGCACGAGCGCGGCGGCCGGATCGAGTACGACACCCCGGTGTCGCGGATCCTGGTGGCCCGTGGCAAGGCGATGGGCGTACGCAGCGCCGACGGCCGCAACTGGCGGGCCAGGCGCGCGGTGGTCGCCGACGTCCCGGCCCCCACGCTCTTCCTCGACCTGGTCGGCACCCGCTGGCTGCCGCCGCGCTTCGCCGAGGACCTGGAGTTCTTCCGCTGGGACGGCGCCACGGTCAAGGTCGACTGGGCGGTGAACGGCAAGGTCCCGTGGAAGAACCCGGCCGCCGCGGGTGCGGGCACCGTGCACCTGGGCGCGGACCTCGACGGCCTGACCCGCTACTCGGCGCACCTCGCCACGAACACCGTGCCGCCGAACCCGTTCCTGCTGCTGGGCCAGATGACCACGGCGGATCCCTCGCACTCGCCGGAGGGCACCGAGTCGGTGTGGGCGTACACGCACCTGCCGCACCGCGACCACTGGGAGCAGGACGACATCGACGCGCACGTCGCCCGGATGGAGGCGGTCCTGGAGGACCACGCGCCGGGCTTCTCCCGCATGGTCGAGGGACGCAACGTGTTCTCCCCGGCGGACATGCAGCGTGAGAACCCGTCGCTGGTGGGCGGGGCCCTCGGCGGGGGCACCGCGGCGGCGTACCAGCAGTTGTTCCTGCGGCCGGTGCCGGGCCTGGGCCGGCCGGACACCCCGGTGGACCGTCTCTACCTGGCGAGTTCCTCGGCGCACCCGGGCGGCGGCGTGCACGGGGCGCCGGGCTCCAACGCGGCCCGGGCGGCGCTGGCCCGTGACCGGTTCCTGACGGGCACGGCGTACCAGGCGGTGATCGACGCCGCCAACCGCGCGATCTACCGGTGAGAAACGCCGGGTCCCGCACGGGACCCGGCGTCACCAGAGGGGTCAGCGGCGGCGCAGCAGGCCCGCCGCCGCGAGGCTCAGTCCCGCGCCGAGCACCCCGGTGACCAGCGGCTTGTGCATGGTCAGCCAGAGCGCGAACGAGCTCGTGCGGCTCTGATCGTCGAAGACGCCGTGCGCGCCGAAGTCGCGATCCTCGTCGACCGGCTTGTCGACGTTGTCCTGCCAGGTCGACAGGTCGATCTTCTCGCCGGTCTGCTGGCCCTGGTAGCCGCGCTTGTCCTCGGACAGGTAGCGGTCCAGGAAACCGGGCGCCACGATGTTGCCGAGCCGGGTCTTCAGGGTGGGGCCGCCCACGTTGACCTCACGCTTGCCCTTGTCCGCCGCCCACAGGACCGCCGTGGCGACCACTTCGGGCTGGTAGATCGGCGGGACCGGCTGCGGGTGGTTGGGCAGGCGGGTGCGCACCCAGGAGAACTGCGGGGTGTTGATGGCCGGCATCTGGACCATCGACAGCTGGACCTTGTTGCCGTCGTGCAGCAGCTCCGCGCGGACCGAGTCGTTGAAGCCCTGGATGGCGTGCTTCGACGCGCAGTACGGCGCCTGCAGCGGGATGCCCCGGTACGCCAGCGCCGACCCGATCTGCACGATCCGGCCGTGCCCCGCGGGCCGCATGTGGCGCAGGGCCGCCAGCGTGCCGTGCACCGTACCGAGGTAGTTGACCTCGGTGACGCGGCGGAACTCGGCCGCGCTGATCTCCCAGACCGGCGCGAAGACCGAGGTCATCGCGTCGTTGATCCAGACGTCGATGCCACCCCAGGCGGCGGCGACGTCGTCGGCGGCCGCCTGCACCGCGTCGGCGTCGGACACGTCGACCTGGTATGTGCGCACGTCCGCGGCCCCCGCGGCGCGAGCCTCGAGCGAGGCGCCCTCCAATCCGGCCCGGCCCCGGGCGAGCAGGGCGACCCGGTCCCCGCGGCGGGCGTACGCGACCGCGACGGCCCGCCCGACCCCCGCGCTGGCTCCGGTGATGACGATGGTCTGAGTCACGGACGGCTCTTTTCCCGGGTGGCGATGTCGGACAAACGTCGCAGCGATTCGATGTTGCGCCGGTGCAGGACGATGTCGTTGAGCTTGGTGTGCAACCAGTGCAACGGCCCGGCGCGGAACGTCTCCTCCATGGTGATCCGGGTGCGGCCGCCGTCGATCGGGTCCAGCAGAAGCTTGACCGTCGCCTCGCCCAACGGCCACAGCCCCGCGATGAGGGTCAGCTCCCGGTCGGGGATGCAGGAGACGACAGTCGAACTCTCCTGGAGCGACAGCGGCCAGGGGCCGGCCTTGTGATGCAGCTTCGCGCCGGGCTGCGGCCACTCCGGATCGACGTCGCGGATGTGCACGGTGCCCACGACCCAGTCGCTGTAGGTCCAGCCGTCGGCCAGAACCGCGAACACGCGATCGGGCGGGGCGGGGACGATACGCTTCACGATAGCCACGAGCCGCGACATACCCGTCCTCGTCATGTTTACGCTCATCCGCGGTGGGCAAGACGCTCCGGGTATCGCCAGCCATAACTCCGGTCTTCTCCCGGAATCCAGCTGTCGGAGGAGGACCACGTGCGCATCGCCATGATCTCCGAGCACGCGAGCCCGTTGCCCACGGGCGCCGCCGCCGGCGCCCAGCAGAGGCACGTCGCCGAGCTGTCCGCCGCGCTCGCCTCGCTCGGTCATGACGTCCGTGTCTACACCCGCCGGGACAACCCGGATCTGCCCGCGATCGTGGCGCTGCGTGACGGCGTCCGCGTGGTGCACGTGCCCGCCGGCCCGCCCGAGGTGCTGTCCGCCGAGACGCTGCTGCCGCACATGGGCGACTTCGCTCAGTGGCTGCGTACCGAGTGGCGCGAGACCGACTGGCTGCCCGATGTCGCGCACGCCCACTTCTGGACCAGCGGCCTGGCCGCCGTCACGGCCGCGCGGCAGGTCGGCATCCCGGTCGTGCAGTCGTTCCACGAGCTCGGCCAGGGTGAGGCGGCCGGCAAGGGCGCGTCGCGGACGGGGTACGAGCGTGCCCTCGGCCGCGCGGTCGACAAGGTCGTGGCGCAGACCCAGGACGAG
Source organism: Actinoplanes sp. NPDC049316 (assembly GCF_040677315.1). Classification (NCBI taxonomy): domain Bacteria; kingdom Bacillati; phylum Actinomycetota; class Actinomycetes; order Micromonosporales; family Micromonosporaceae; genus Actinoplanes; species Actinoplanes sp. NPDC049316. The sequence continues at coordinate 80,682 of NZ_JBFAQM010000024.1, forward strand.
GCGCTCGGGCTGGTCCGCCTCGGCGTGCCCCGGGCCCGGCTGACCGTCGTCCCGGCCGGCGTCGACAGCGAGCGGTTCACCCCGGACGGCCCGGTCGCGGAGCGTGACCCCGAGCGTCCCCGCATCCTGTCGGTGGGCCGCCTCGTCGAGCACAAGGGCTTCGGCGACGTGATCCAGGCCATGCGGTACGTGCCCGGCGCCGAGTGCGTGGTCGTCGGCGGCCCGTCGGCACAGCAGCTGGCCGCCGATCCGCAGGCCGAGAAGCTGCGGGCGATGGCCGAGCAGTTCAAGGTCGCCGACCGGGTGAAGCTGGTGGGGGCCGTGCCGGCCGAGGAGATGCCGCGCTGGTACCGCTCCGCCGACCTGCTCGTGGCCGCGCCCTGGCGGGAGCAGTTCGAGCTCGCGCCGCTCGAGGCCATGGCGTGCGGCGTGCCGGTGGTGGGCACGGCCATCGGCGGCCTCAACGAGACCGTCGTCGACGGCCTCACCGGCGACCTGGTACCGGCCCGCGACCCGCGCGCGCTCGGCAGCGCGCTGCGCCGGCTGGTCAACGACAAGGTCCGGCGGTTCGCGTACGCGACGGCGGCGCTGGACCGGGCGCGACAGGCGTACTCGTGGAAGCGGGTCGCCTCGCAGCTCGGCTCGGTCTACTCGGCGGTCTCCGGCCGCCGCAGCAGCGAAGCCGAAGCGGTGGTGTAGGCCTCATCCACCAACTGGTGGATCGCAGCAGTCGCCCGCCGGTCGATTCGGGCACCGGGGTGCGGCTGTGACGCTCGATGCATGCCAGTCATCGACGTCAAGAACCTCAGCAAACGGTACGGCGGCACGGTCGCGGTCTCGGACGTCTCGTTCACGGTCGAGGCCGGGGAGATCTTCGGCGTCCTCGGCCCCAACGGCGCCGGCAAGACCACCACGGTCGAGTGCGTCGCCGGTCTGCGTACCCCCGACGGCGGCACGGTCAGCGTGCTCGGCCGGGAGCCCGGTGACACAGCGCTGCGCCACTCGGTCGGGGTGCAGCTGCAGGAGAGCTCGCTGCCCGACAAGCTGACCGTCCGCGAGGCCCTCGAGCTCTGGTCGGCCTTCTACGAGCGCCCGGCCGACTGGCGGCAGCTCGCCTCCGACCTCGGCCTCACCGGCAAGCTCGAGGAGCGCTTCGGCAAGCTCTCCGGCGGGCAGAAGCAGCGGCTGTCGATCGCGCTGGCGCTGGTCGGGAACCCGCGCATCGCGATCCTGGACGAGCTCACCACCGGCCTGGACCCGCAGGCGCGCCGCGACACCTGGGACCTCATCGCCGGGGTGCGCGACCGGGGCGTGACGATCGTGCTGGTCACCCACTTCATGGAGGAGGCCGAGCGGCTCTGCGACCGGCTCGCGGTCATCGACGCCGGCGCGGTCGTCGCCCTGGACACCCCGGCGGGGCTCGTGGCCCGGGTGGCGGCCGAGCAGCGTATCCGCTTCCGGCCGTCCGTACCCGTGTCCGACGAGCTGCTGACCGGCCTGGACGGGGTCCGCGGCGTCCTGCGGCACGGCCCGCAGGTCGAGGTGATCGGGCACGGCAACGTGCTGCAGGCGGTCACCGCGACGCTCGCCGCCCACGACGTCATCGCCCACGACCTGCGGGTCGAGCAGCCCGGCCTGGACGACGCGTTCGTCCGGCTGACCGGCCGCGCCGCCGAGGAGGCCTGAGTCATGTCCGTCTTCGTCAAGCTCACCCGTTCCGAGCTGCGCCTGTACCTGCGCGAGCCGATGCTGGTGTTCTGGGGCCTGATCTTCCCGTCCGTGCTCGTGGTGATCCTCGGCTGCGTACCGGCGTTCCGCGAGCCGAACCCGGACATCGGTGGGCGACGGGTCATCGACCTGTACGTCGGCATCGCCGTCATCCTGACCGTCGCGATGCTGGCGCTGCAGGTCGCGCCGGCGGTGCTGGCCACGTACCGGGAACGCGGCGTTCTCCGGCGGCTGGCGACGACGCCCGCGCCGCCCGCGGCCCTGCTCGGGGCGCAACTGGTGGTCAGCATGGTGACGGCCGTGGTGTCGGTGGCGCTGGTGCTGCTCGTCGGGCGGCTGGGCTTCGACGTGGCGTTGCCCCGCCAGCCAGCCGGCTTCCTGCTCGGGTTCCTGCTGACGGCCGGCGCGGCGCTGGCCATCGGGCTGCTCGTCGCCGCGCTGGCGCCGTCGGGCAAGGCCGCCAACGCGATCGGCTCGGTGCTGTTCTTCCCGGCGATGTTCTTCGCCGGCCTCTGGACGCCCCGCGAGGCGTTCCCGGAGGTCCTGCGGCGGATCAGCGACGTCACACCGCTGGGCGCGGGGGAGAAGGCGGTCGCCGCGGCGATGAGCGGGTCGTGGCCGTCGTGGGGATCGCTTACCGTACTCGTGGCGTACGTGGTGGTGTTCGGCTTCGCCGCCGCCAGGCTCTTCCGCTGGGAGTAGGACGACGATGCTGGTGGACCGGAACGTCCTGGAGCGGGTGTCGCGGGGTTGGCGTACCCGCCTCGACCGGCGGCTGCGGTTGTTGCCGTACGTGGCGCTCGCGGCGTCGACGCTGCTCGTGGTGCTCGGCCGGAACGAGACCGGCCTGATCCGGCAACCGCTCGCCGTGTCGTTCGCGGTGGCCGTGGTGACGACCGGGTGGCTGCTCTGGTTCACCACGCTGCACCCGCAGTGGGAGGGCCGGCAGCGGACGATGGCGGTGTACTTCGCCGGGCTCATCGTGCTGATCGCCGTACTGGTCTGGACCAACCCGCTGTACGGCTTCTTCGCCTGGACGGGATACCTGAACGTCCTGTACCTGCGGGGCCGCTGGCGGTTGGCCGGCGCGGGGACCGTGGGGATCTGGACGGCGGTGTCCCAGGTCGGCGGCTTCACCGTCTTCACCCACCCGGACCAGTGGCCCATGCTGGGCGTCTTCATCGCCCTCAACGTCACGATCGGCACGGCGATGACCTACCTGTCGATCGTCACCAACAACCACCACGCCCGGCGCGCCGAGATCGTCGCGCAACTGGAGGAGGCGAACGACAAGCTCGCCCGGGCCCTCGCCGAGAACGCGGGCCTGCACGCGCAGTTGCTCGTCCAGGCCCGCGAGGCCGGCGTGCTCGACGAACGCCAGCGCCTGGCGGGGGAGATCCACGACGTGCTGGCCCAAGGGCTGACCGGCATCGTCACCCAGCTGGAGGCCGCCGACCAGGCCGAGCGCCGGCCGGTGGACCGGCGGCGGCACCTGGACACCGCACGGCGGCTGGCCCGCGACAGCCTCACCGAGGCCCGGCGGTCGGTGCAGGCGCTGCGGCCCCGGCCGCTGGACGCGGCCACCCTGCCCGACGCGCTCGCCGAGGTCACGGACGCCTGGTCGGCCCAGCACGCGGTGCCGGCCGAGCTGATCACCACCGGCACGGCGTACCCGTTGCTGCCCGAGATCGAGGCGACGCTGCTGCGGACCGCGCAGGAGGCGCTCGCCAACGTGGCCCGGCACGCCGGCGCCGGCCGCGTCGCTCTCACCCTGTCCTACATGGAGGATCTCGTGACCCTCGACGTGCGCGACGACGGCGCCGGCTTCGACCCGCAGGCGCCGCGCGCCGAGGCGTACGAGGGTGGCTACGGGCTGCTCGCCATGCGGGAACGCGTCCAGCGCATCGCCGGCACCCTGGAGATCGAGTCGGAGCCCGGCTCGGGCACGGCGATCTCGGCCTGCGTCCCGGCGATCCACCTGGGGGCCGCCGCGTGATCAGGCTGCTGATCGTCGACGACCATCCGGTGGTCCGCGACGGCCTGCGCGGCATGTTCGCCGGCGACGACCGGTTCGAGGTGTGCGGCGAGGCGGCCGACGGCGCGGAGGCGCTGGCCGTGGCCCGCACGGTGGAGCCGGACGTGGTGCTGATGGACCTGCGGATGCCCGGCATGGACGGCGTCTCCACCATCCGGGCGCTGCGCGAGCAGGGCTTCCCGGCCCGGGTGCTGGTGCTGACCACGTACGACACGGACAGCGACGTGCTGCCGGCGATCAAGGCCGGGGCGACCGGCTACCTGCTGAAGGACACCCCGCGCGAGGAGCTGTTCCGGGCGGTCGCGGCGGCGCACCGCGGCGAGTCGGTGCTGTCCCCGGCGGTGGCCGGCCGGCTCATGGGCGAGCTGCGCTCACCCGCCCGTGAGCCGCTCAGCCAGCGTGAGCTCGAGGTGCTCGGGCTGATCGCGCAGGGGTGCTCCAACAAGGAGGCGGCGTCGCGGCTGTTCATCAGCGAGGCGACGGTGAAGACCCACCTGCTGCACGCGTACGCGAAGCTCGGGGTTCGTGACCGCGCGGCGGCGGTGGCCGCGGCCTTCGAGCAGGGCCTGCTGGGCAACGGTCAGTTCTTCCGCGGCTCGCCGCGGTAGGTGCCGAACTGCCAGAGGTTGCCCTCGGGGTCGCGAGCGGCGAAGTCGTGTGAGCCGTAGTCGGTGTCGTAGGGCTCGCGCAGGATCTCCGCGCCCGCCTTCACCGCGCGCTCGTGGACGGCGTCGACGTGATCGGTGACGACGTAGGCGCCGAACGTGCCCGGGCGCAGCGGCCACGAGTCGCCCGGTTCGTCGCGGTGCGAGCCGAGCATGATTCCGCCGCCCTCGGGCCAGCTGAGCTGCGCATGCTCGACGCGGTCGCCGTCGCCGTGCACGACGGTCTCCGCGAACCCGAATGCGTCGACGAGGAAGCGGATGAGGGCGCGGGCGTCGCGTGCCCGCAGCGTGGGCCACACCTGCGGGGGTGGCGTCGTGAGGTCAGTCATGGTCCTCATGGTGGCCCGCGGCGAGCTCCGCGGCTTGGACAAAACCGATCTCCTCGGCCATCCACTGCGACGGCGGACAGCCCGCGAAGTCGTGGAACTCCCGCGCGAGGTGTGCCTGGTCGTAGTACCCCGCCTCGGCGGCCAGGGCCGCCAGCCGGACGCCGGGTCGCAGCCGGCGCCGCGTGCGGTCGAAGCGGACCACGCGGGCGGCCGCCTTGAGGCCGAGCCCGGTCTCGGCCCGGAACATGCGGGTGAGATGGCCAGCGCTCCACCCGGTTTCGGCGGCCAGCGCGGCGACGCTCACCCTGCCGCCGGTGTCCAGCAGGCGGTCGAAGGCGTACGCGACATCCGGATGCGCGTCCCCGCGCCCGAGCCGGCGCCGCAGCTCCTCGTCGACCGCGGCGAACCGTTCCGCCCAGCCGCTTGCCTGCCGAAGGCGTTCCCGGACCCGGTCCACGGTCCCGGGCCCCAGCACGGTGGCGGCGTCGACGTCCGTGGCGGCCAGTTCGGCGGCCGGCAGACCCAGCAGGCCGCGGCACGCCAGCGGATGCAGCGCCACCTGGACGCCCGACTGGAAGCCGTCGTGTGTGATCATCGCGGGACGCACGTGCAGGCCGCCGGCGAGCGCGTCGTAGCGGCCGGGGGACTGCCGCGGGTCGGGGTGGCCGGCGACGACCAGCGGGTCGTCGATCGTGAAGATCAGCGTGAGGTACGGCGACGGCAGCCCGCGATGCGTTCCCGCGGCCACGCCGGCCTGCCGGTAGCCGGAGTACCACCCCACGTGGGGGCGCAGCGGCGCCGACGGCCGGGCGCGGACGTACTCGTCGACCATGCCCCAGCTTGGCACCGGCGCCCCCGCCGCGCGAGATCAGCTCGCGAGAGCCTTCGCGAGGTCGTCGCGGAAGGCGCGCTCGCTCTCGGTCACCTGGTCGCCGCCGATGCCCAGCACGCCGCCGGTGGAGGCGGCGCCGACCACGCTCTCGGCGATCTCCACGAGCCAGTGCTTGTACGTCTCGGCGTCCGAGGGCTGCGCCTTGGCCGCCAGCAGCGCCGACGCCTGCGCCGCGCGGGCGATGACGTCCTGGGCGTACCCGGCCGGGTCGGCGGGCTCGATCGCCGGCATCTCCTCGCCGAGGTCCGGGTCGCCGGTCGCGTCCAGCACGGCCCCGGCGACCGCGGTCACCAGCGGGCTCGCCGACCCGCGGGCGTCGGAGATCTGGTCCAGCCCCGCGGCGGTCTCCTGGCGCGTCTTGCGGGCGCCGTCCGGGGTGGCCGCGCTCGCGGCGGTCAGCACCGACTGCGGCAGCCCGACGAGCAGGCCCCATTCGGCGTCGGTGAAGCCGAACTGGGCGTACAACGGTTCGTCCGTCACAGAAATCCTCACTTCACTTCGGGTTCTCGGGCACCAGCAGAGCATTCTCCTCGACGACGGGTACGGAGAGGGTCTTGTAACCCACCTCCTCGAAGAGCACCGTCACCCGGTCCTCCTCGTAGCCCATCACCATGCCGGGGCCCCACTCGCCGTGGCGTACGGTGCTGTGCACGGCGAACGGCACGTCGCCCGTCGCCTCCTCGACCTCCTCCGCGACCCCGTCGACACAGTTGTCGCAGTGGCCGCAGGGCTTCTTCGTCTCCTCGCCGAAGTACGCCAGCAGCGTCATCGTGCGGCAGGCCCGGGCCTGGGCGAAGCCGCGCATCATGTCCGTACGCGAGCGCTGGACGGTCTGCTGGCGCTCGTACTCGGCGACGGCCCGTTCGGCCGCCTTGGCCGGCAGCGGCGCGTACCGAGGCACCGTCCAGTTGTTGCCGTCGCCGGCCTTCGCGGCGCCGACCTGTTCCAGCAGGCCCAGGAACTGGCCGAGTTTGCGCGGCCCGAGGCCGGTCTTCTCCTTGAGCGCGGTCTTGGTGGCCGGGCCGGCGCGCAGGGCGGCGGCGAGCTCGCGCAGCTCCGTGACGTCCGGGCTGCCACCGGAGAAGAACCGCTGGATGCCCTCGTCCTCGGCGCGCCACAGCAGCAGCGCGCGGGCCGGTTCGCCGTCGCGGCCCATCCGGCCGATCTCCTGGAAGTAGCTGTCCGGGGAGTCGGGCAGCGCCACGTGCGCGACCCAGCGGATGTTGGGCTTGTCGATGCCCATGCCGAACGCCGAGGTCGCCACCATGATGTCGATCTCGTCGGCGGTGAAGTCCTCGTGCCGCTGCTCGCGGGCGCCGGCCGCCATGCCGCCGTGGTAGAAGTCGGCGGAGTAGCCGGCCTGGGTCAGCCGCTCCGCGAGCTCCTCGGCCGCCCGGCGGGTCGCCACGTAGATGATGCCGGGGCGCGGCGCCTCGTCGAGCAGCGCGGTCAGCCGCCGCCAGCGGTAGTCCTCGTCCGGGCAGTACGCGACCTCGAGGAACAGGTTCTCGCGGTCCAGCCCGGAGACGTGGATCTCGGGCCGGTGCAGGCCGAGGCGTTCGATGATGTCGTCGCGCACCGGGGGAGAGGCGGTCGCGGTCAGCGCCAGCACGGGCGGGCGGCCGATGCCCTTGATCAGGTGACCGATCTGCAGGTAGTCCGGGCGGAAGTCGTGGCCCCACGCCGAGATGCAGTGCGCCTCGTCGATGGCGACCAGGCCGGGGCGCAGCGCGCGCACCTCGGCCAGCCGCTCCGGGTCGCTGAGCTGCTCGGGCGTGATGAACAGGAACTCCGCCCGGCCCTCCTGGATCTCCCGGATCGCCTCGCGCTGCTGCGCCGGCGTCTCGGCGGAGCTGACCCGCACCGCGCGCAGCTTCGGGTCGTCGTACGCGTTGAGCGCGGCGATCTGGTCCTGCTGCAGGGCCAGCAGCGGTGAGATCACCACTGTCGGCCCCGGCAGCAGGACCGCCGGGATCTGGTAGATCGCCGACTTGCCGGCGCCCGTGGGCAGCACGACCAGCGCGTCCTTGCGCCGCAGCACGGCGCGCATCGGTTTGAACTGGCCGGGGCGCAGGGACGGCCATCCGAAGTGCTTGCGGGCGACCCTGCGCAGCCGTGGCCCGTAGACGGGGATCTTCATCGAGCGGCCATTGTGCCCAGCGGCCGCCACGGTGAAACGCTAGGCATGCTTGGGCAGGACGTGCTCGGCGTACAGGTCGAACAGGCCCTGGTAGTGCGGGCCGGTGTTGGCCACGTAGATCTCGTCGAAGCCGGCCTGCGCGTACTGGTCGATCATGTCGAGGTGCGCCTGCGGGTCGTTGCCGCAGACGAACGACTCCTTGATCATGTCTTGGGTGACGAGCTGGGAGGCCTGCTCGAAGTGCTTCGGCGTCGGCAGCACCTGGGACAGCTCGCCGGGGACGCCGGCGTTGGGCCACTTCTCGTACGCGATCCGCGCGCCCTCCTCCTCGGTGGCCGCGTACGCCGCCTTGAAGCCGGCCTGGCAGACCCGGTCGCCGCCACCGGCGGAGCGGAACTGCTGCACCGCGTCGCCGTCGGGGCTGACGTGGATGTACCCCTCGCCGATGCGCGCGGCGACCTCGATGGCCTTCGGGCCGAAGCCGGACACCAGGATCTCGACGGGCTTCTCGGGGAGGGTGTAGATGCGCGCGTTCTCGACCGTGTAGTGCTTCCCGCGGTAGGAGACGTTGCCGCCCTTCCACAGCTCCCGCATGATCTCGACGGCCTCCTCGAGCATCTCCAGGCGGACGTCGGCCTCGGGCCAGGCGTCGCCGAAGATGTGCTCGTTGAGCGCCTCGCCGGTGCCGACGCCGAGCCGGAACTTCCCGCCGGTCAGCACGGCGCTGGTCGCGGCGGCCTGCGCGATGACGGCCGGGTGGATGCGTACGGTCGGGCAGGTCACCGCGGTGGTGATGGGCAGGCTGCAGGCCTGGCTCAGGGCGCCGATGGACGACCAGACGAACGCGCTCTGACCCTGCGCGTCGACCCACGGGTGGTAGTGGTCGGAGATCCACAGTGCCGAGAAGCCGGCCCGTTGCGCGCCCTTGGCCTGCTCGATGAGCTCCGCCGGGCCGTACTCCTCGCTGGACAGGAAATATCCGATTCGCATGGCGGTGGGGTACCCGCGCTACTTGCCGCCGAACATCCTCTTGATGGCCCAGAAGAGGATCAGCGCGGCGAGGGCGACGCCCAGGAGCCGGACGGCGTGGACCTCGGACCAGTCGACGCCGGAGGCGCCCAAGGGCTGCGACACGCTCCGGAGCCTACCGTCACGGGCGCGCTCCCAGGACTTTAAGTACACTTAATAGAAAGGTTTGTTGACTGAAATCCTGATGTGGGCGACCATAGGTCGTCGCCGCACCCACGACGGTTGTCGGTTGATCACTGAGGGGGACGCGCTCGCGGAGCGCGTATTGATCGTCACCGGAGGTACGCGGACTCATGCCGAATTCTGGCGAACTGCCCGAACTCGCCGCGACGGTACTGCAGCCCGGATTCGTCGGCACCACCGTGCCCGATTGGGTACGGCGCAGTCTCGCGGAAGGGCTCGGCGGCGTGGCGCTGTTCGCGCGCAACGTCGAATCGCCCGCCCAGGTCGCGGCTCTGACCGCCCAGCTGCGCGCCGAGCGGCCCGACGTCATCGTGGCCATCGACGAGGAGGCCGGCGACGTCACCCGCTTCGAGTCGCGGCACGGCAGCTCCCGCCCGGGCAATCTCGCGCTCGGCGCCATCGACGACACCGAGCTGACCGGCGCCGTCGCCCGCGACCTCGGCCTCGACCTCGCCCGGGCCGGCATCACCCTGGACTACGCCCCGGACACCGACGTCAACTGCAACCCCGACAACCCCGTCATCGGGGTACGGGCGTTCGGCGCGGAGGCCGGTCTCGTGGCCCGCCACAGCGCGGCCTGGATCGAAGGGCTGCAGGAATCCGGTGTGGCGGCCTGTGCCAAGCACTTCCCGGGGCACGGCGACACCGCCGTCGACTCCCACCACGACGTGCCGGTCATCGACCACGACCTCGCCCGCCTGACCGAGTGCGAGCTCGTGCCGTTCCGTGCCGCCATCGCGGCCGGCGTCCAGTCGATCATGACCGGGCACCTGCTCGTGCCGGCGTACGACCCGGAGCTGCCGGCCACCCTCAGCCGCCGCATCCTCACCGGGCTGCTCCGCGAGGAACTGGGCTTCGACGGGCTGATCGTCACCGACGGCATCGAGATGCAGGGCGTACGGCGCAAGTACGGGCTCGAGGGCGCCACCGTCCGGGCCCTCGCCGCGGGCGCCGACGCGATCTGCGTGGGCGGCGACCACGCCGACGAGCACACCGCGCTGCGGTTGCGGGACGCCATCGTGGCCGCGGTGCGCAGCGGCGAGCTGTCCGAGGCCCGGCTGCGCGACGCCGCGGCCCGGGTGCGACGCCTCGCCACCTGGACGCTGGAGACCCAGACCGCGATCGGGGCCCGCGCGGTCGCCGACGCCGCCGGCGCCACAGCGGTCCTCGCCGGGGCCGCGCAGGAGTCGCCGGCCGTCGCCGGCTCGGTCGTGGGCCAGGCCGCCGCTCGCCGGGCCGTCAAGGTGACCACGTCCGCCGAGGCGCCGGAGCTGCCGCTCACGCTCGCACCGCACGTCGTCGAGTTCGCCCCGCCCCGCAACATCGCGATCGGCGCGGAGACGCCGTGGGGTGTGGCCGCGCCGCTGGCCGAGCTGCTGCCGGGCACCACGTCCGTACGGCTCTCCGCCGACGACCTCGCCGGCGTGACCGATCCGGCCGCGCCCGTGCTCACCGGGGTCGGCGCCCGGCCGCTCGTGCTGGTGGTCCGCGACGCGCACCGGCACCCCTGGGTCGCCGACGCGCTGGCCCGCACCCTCGCCGTACGCCCCGACACGATCGTGGTCGAGATGGGGGTGCCGATCTCCGTGGCCGGTGGGCTGCACCTGGCGACGCACGGCGCCACCCGTGCCTGCGGCCGGGCCGCGGCCGAGATCATCGCGGGGGCGGTCGTGCCGGACCGCGTCGCACAGGCGCTCGCCGCCTGACGTCCATCAGCGCCGGCCTGGGGTCGCGCGGGGCCCGTATCCTCGAGCAGGTGACGAACACCGCAGCCCGCCGCACCGCCGCCCTGCTCACCGCCGCCGCCCTCGGTCTCGGCCTGCTCGCCGGGTGCAGCAACGACAACGTCTCCTGTGGGCTCGACCAGTGCACGGTCACCATCGACCGCAGCGTGAACGCCAGCGCGAGCGTGCTCGGCGTGGAGGCGAAGTTCGTCAGCGCCGACCAGAACACCGTGACCCTCGAGATCGCCGGCGAGCAGGTGCAGCTCACCAAGGGACAGCAGGCGGTGGACGTCGGCGGCCTGCAGGTGAGCCTCGACAGCATCACCTCCGACAGCGTGGGCATCCAGGTCTCGCGATAGCACGGCACGGCGGCACGCGACGAAGGTTTGGGAAAACTTTCCATCGGTAACTTGAGCGGCCATGACAGCCTCCTCACACGTCCGCGGCACGGCGTCGCGCGCCGCCGACAGCAAACCGCTGGAATATCTGGCCCGTGGCGGATTCCTCGCGTACGGAGTCATCCACCTGCTCCTCGCCTGGATCGCGCTGCAGGTCGCCTTCGGCAGCTCCGCCAACGAGAGCGACCAGACCGGGGCGTTCCAGAACCTCGCGAGCCAGCCGATGGGCAAGACGCTCGTGATCATCACCGTGGTCGGCATGATCGGGCTCGCGCTCTGGCAGGCGTTCGAAGCGGCCATCGGGGAGAGCGGCGAGCAGGACAAGGAGGCGCTCGCCAACCGGGTCCTCTCCGGCATCCGGGCGGTCATCTACCTGTCGTTCGCCTGGACCGGCATCAAGGTGCTGCAGGGCTCCGGCTCCTCCACCGGCGACAGCCAGGAGAAGGGCGCGTCGACCCTGATGGACAACGGCGGCGGCCGCTTCCTGGTCGGCCTCATCGGCCTGATCGTCGTGGGCGTCGGCGTGGGCCTGGTGATCTACGGACTCAAGAAGAAGTTCGAGAAGCGCCTCAACACCCAGCAGATGAACACCGCCGTGCAGAAGACCACCCGCCGGCTCGGCATGGCCGGCTACACCGCCAAGGGCGTCGCGTTCGGCATCGCCGGCGTGCTGGTCGTCGCCGCCGCCGTCACGTACGACCCGGAGAAGGCGCGTGGGCTCGACGCCGCCCTCAAGACGCTGGCGGGCCAGCCGTACGGCCCGTGGCTGCTGGGGCTCGTCGCCCTCGGCTTCGCGGCCTTCGGCGTCTACTGCTTCTTCCAGGCCCGCTACCGCAAGGTGTGATCGGGCAGGGCATGCTTGGGGGCTGGGAACGAAACCCTGGTGAGGAGAGGGATCCGTGACCAGCCTGCTCAAGGCATTGCTCGCCGTCGTGGTCGCCGCCGGAGCTGCGATCGTGCTGGTCGAGGTGACGCACCGCGTCATGCTGCGCCTCGGCCGCCGGTCGCAGCTCCTGCACGACCTCGGCACGACCGCGCACCGGCCGTTCCTCGCCGCCGCCACGGTCTTCGCCGTGCAGGTGGCCGTCCGCGGCTTCGCCGGCCCCTTCCCCGGCCGCGGCTGGGTCGTCCACCTGCTCGTCATCGCGGTGATCGCGTCGGTGGCCTGGCTGGTCGGCGCGCTGCTGCTGGTGCTGGAGGACGTCGCGCTGTCCAGATGGCGCGTCGACGTCCCCGACAATCTCAAGGCGCGCCGGCTCAAGACCCAGGTCCAGATGCTGCGCCGGGTGACCGTCGCCGCGATCGTCGTGCTCACCCTCGGCGTCGTGCTGATGACGTTCCCGGCCGTACGCGCCCTCGGCGCCAGCGTCCTCGCCTCCGCCGGCATCGTCTCCGTGATCGCCGCCCTCGCCGCGCAGAGCACCCTCGGCAACCTCTTCGCCGGGCTCCAGCTGGCGTTCAGCGACGCCGTCCGGATCGACGACGTGGTGGTGGTCGAGGGGGAGTGGGGCCGCATCGAGGACCTCACGCTCACGTACGCCGCCGTGCAGATCTGGGACGACCGCCGGCTGATCCTGCCCACCTCGTACTTCACCACCAAACCGTTCCAGAACTGGACCCGTACCGGATCGGCGGTGCTCGGCACCGCGGAGATCGACGTGGACTGGTCCGCGCCGGTCGAGGACCTGCGCACCGAGCTGCGCGCGGTCTGCGAGGGCACCGAGCTGTGGGACGGCCGGGTGTGCGTCCTGCAGGTCACCGAGGCGATCGGCGGCATGATCAGGCTGCGGGCCCTGGTCAGCGCCAACGACGCCGGCGCGCTCTGGGATCTGCGCTGCCTCGTCCGTGAACGGCTCGTGAGGTGGGTCTTCGAGCACCGCCGGGACGCCCTGCCGCGCGTGCGCGCCGATCTTGCGGGTGCCGGCGGCGCTCAGGTCGTACGCGAAAAGGTGCATTTTCATCCGGATACCGAGGCGTCCGAGGACGCGCGCGTCTTCAGCGGCGCCGGCGACGGCGACGAACGGGCCGCGGCCTTCGCCGGACCGGAAGCCGTCACCACACCCGACGGAGTGGCGATGCCCGGGAAAAGGCCCTGAAGCCGCTGCGCATCCCCGAGGATTGACAGGTCCGCCATCAGGGCATAGAGCGGACAGGGAAAGGAGGACACCATGGCCGATGTCCTGAACGGTAGCCCGGCCCGTCCGGCGACCGACCAGTCCACCTCGGAGCTGGTTCAGAAGGCGAGCGAGCAGCTCACCCGACTCGTCCGGGACGAGATCGCGCTCGCGAAGGCGGAGCTCACGGAGAAGGGCAAGCACGCCGGCATCGGTGTGGGTCTGTTCGGCGGGGGCGGAGTGCTCGCCCTGTACGGCGTCGGCGCGCTGCTCGCCACGCTCATCATCGTGCTGGACCTCTTCCTGCCGCTGTGGCTCGCCGCTCTGATCGTGACCGTGGTGCTGTTCGCCGCGGCCGGGGTTCTCGCGCTGCTCGGCAAGAAGCAGGTCACCCAGGCCGTCCCGCCGGAGCCGAAGTCCGCCATCGAGAGCGCGAAGGCGGATGTCGACGAGGTCAAGCACGCGATCAAGAGCGGTAGGAGCCGGGCATGAGCGACAGGAACGGATCCGCGAAGAACGGGTCCGCGGGCGGCAAGCCCGACGTGGAGGCGCTGCGCGCGGAGATCAAGCAGACCCGCGCCGAACTGGGTGAGACGGTCCAGGCCCTCGCGGCCAAGGCGGACGTCAAGGCCCGGGCGAAGGAGCAGGTCGAGCTCACCAAGGCCAAGGCGAAGGCGCAGATGCACGAGGCGACCGAGCGGGTGCGCGGAGCGGCGGCGAGCGCCGCGGCCGTCGCGTCCGACAAGGTCCGTGCGGCGACCTCGCAGGCCGGTGACAAGGTCTCGCTCGCGACCGACAGGGTCAGGGAGACGGGTGCGCTGGACAAGGCGCAGGACGCCCGCGAGCAGGTACGCCGCAACCCGGTGCCGTTCGCGGCCGTGCTGGCGGCCGGCGTGGCGCTGGTCGGCATCATCCTGATCGTGCGGGGGAGGCGCCGGTGAGCGGCAACCTCCAGAAGATCGCCTACCGGCCGGTCGGCCTGATCCTCGGCCTCGGCGCCGGCGCGATCGCGGGGTTCGTCTTCAAGGAGGTCTGGAAGCTGGCCGCCGGTGACGACGACGCGCCGAGCCCGACGGACGAGGACCGCGGCTGGGGCGAGATCATCGCGGCCGCCGCCCTGCAGGGCGCCATCTTCGCGACGGTCCGGGCTCTCGTGGACCGAGGCGGAGCGGTGGGTGTCCGCAAGATGACCGGCAAGTGGCCGGATTGATTGTTGAGATAGCTGTATAGACCACCGTCAAGGCCCTCGGCGCTCCCGAGGGCCTTTTCGCGTCTACTCAATCCGTCCAAGGGGAAGCTTTCCGGGTGGTTCGTCGGGTACAGTGTGGCCAGTTTTTGTGTAAGTGGTTCAGGTGGTGGGGTTCTCCTTCTGGCGAATCCCGGCCTTCTGCAGGAGGCCGATCCCTCTGAAATGCCGCACGTCGGCGCCGCTGCTCGAAAACGACCATCGGCCCCGCATCACCGGGCCGGCATTTTCAGAAGGAGAGTTCAGCATGGCGCAAGGAACCGTGAAGTGGTTCAACGCAGACAAGGGCTTCGGCTTCATCACCGTCGACGGCGGGGGTGCTGACGTGTTCGTCCACTTCTCGGCCATCCAGACGAGCGGCTACCGCACTCTGGAAGAGAACCAGCGGGTCGAGTTCGAGATCGCCCAGGGCCAGAAGGGCCCGCAGGCGGAGCAGGTTCGCCCCCTCTGAGACCAACCGGCCGGCGGTGACGTCGGCTGCCGATTTTCTGGCGGAGATCGGCGCTCATGCATCGGCCTCGTACCCCTGGCCGGGGGTGCGAGGCCGTTCGCGTTCCCGTCGACTGCGCGGCCTGCTGTCCGTGATGCCGCGCGAGCCCGGCGGGCGCTGCGGCGGGCGGCCCCGGTCGGGCTCGGGGCCGCCATCATGCGGCCTTCCCGTCGTCGTACCGGGGCCCGCCGTTGTGGCAACCCCGTCGTGCGGGGCCTGCGCGTCGTGCGGCCTGCGCGTCGTGTGCGGCACCCTGGGGCTGGGTGGTCTGCGCGTGCTGCCGTCGTGCGTGGCACTCCGGTGGTGCGTGGCCTGCGTGGTGCTGGTGCTGCCGTCGTGTGCGGCACCCCCGGTCGTGCGTGGGACCGCGTCGGGTCAGGTCTGCGGTGCGCCGGCGCTGTCGTGCGGGGTCGTGGCGGGCTGCTGCTTGCTGCGGGCCCGGATCCGGACGCCCGTGACGATGAGGGCCAGCCCGGCGACCGCCAGCACCGGGCCCACGACCGCGAAGGCCGTCACGCCGCTCATGATGCTGTCGTGGACCAGGTCCAGTCCCTGGGCGGTCCACAGCACGCCGAGCACCAGGCCCAGCATGCCCGCCGTCATCCAGAGCCAGCCCGTCAGCGGCTTCCCTTCGCCCTGCGGGTCTGAAGCTGTGCCCGTTGCGCCCGTGGCGTGCGCGTCCGGGCCGTCAGCCGGAGCGTCGGGCCCGTCGAGCGAACCGGCCGAGGCGCCGGGAAGGCCGAAGGGGCGGCCCGAGGCGTCGGGCCCACCAAGAGAGCCGGCCGGGGTGCCGGAAGCGGCAAAGGGGCCGGTCCGGGTGCCGGGAGCGCTGTAAGGGTCGGCCGGGGTGCGGGGAGCACCGTAAGGGTCGGCCGGGGTGCCGGGAGCGCCGTAAGGGCCTGCCGAAGCGGCCGCCCCGCCGAAAGGGCCGGTCGTCGAGCCGGGCCCGCCGAAGGCCGGCCGGCCGGGTGGGTGGGCGCCCCCGGCCGGGGCGGCGCCGTCACCAGCGGTCATGGACCTGGGGGCGGATCAGCTCGTCGTACACGGCCTGGACCGCCTGGTGCGCCTCCGCGGGCAGGGCGGGGAGGCCGGCCGCCGCCGCGTTGCCGCGGGCCTGGCCGGCGTTGCGGGCGCCCGGGATCACGACGGTCACCGCGGGGTGGTCGAGGATCCAGCGGAGCGCGAACTGGGCCATGGTCGCGCCTTCCGGCACGTACGGGCGGAGCCGGTTCACGGCCTCGAGGCCCGTGGCGAAGTCGACGCCGGAGAACGTCTCGCCGACGTCGAAGGCCTCGCCGTGGCGGTTGTAGGTGCGGTGGTCGTCCGCGCTGAACGTGGTGTTCTCGTCGTAGCGGCCGGACAGCAGGCCCGAGGCCAGCGGCACGCGGGCGATGATGCCCACGCCCGCCTCCGCCGCCGCGGGCAGGACGCGCTCCAGCGGCTTGAGGCGCAGGGCGTTGAAGATGATCTGGACGCTGGCGGTGCCCGGGCGGGCGATCGCGGCGAGGGCCTCGTCGACCTTCTCGACGCTGACGCCGTACGCCGCGATGCGCTTCTCCTGCACGAGCGTGTCGAGCGCGTCGTACACCTCGCCGGTGCTGAAGACCGGGGTGGGCGGGCAGTGCAGCTGGACGAGGTCGAGGGTGTCCACGCCGAGGTTGGCGCGGGAGCGGTCGGTCCAGGCGCGGAAGTTGTCGAGCGTGTAGTTGCCGGGCTCCTGCGCGACGCGGCGGCCCATCTTGGTCGCGATCGTGAGGCCGGGGTGGCTCTTGCGGAAGCTGCCGATGACCTGTTCGCTGCGGCCGTCGCCGTACACGTCGGCGGTGTCGATGAACGTCACGCCGGAGTCGACCGCGGCCGCGAGCGTCGCGTGCGCGTCCTCCTCGGTGACCTCTCCCCAGTCGGCGCCGAGCTGCCACGCGCCGAGACCGATCACTCCGACTTCCCGCCCGAGGCGGCCGAACCTCCGCTTTTCCACGGGAGCGAGCCTACCGCCCGGTGGTACGCTGCCAAAAAAGACGTACGTACGGTTTGGAGAAGCGGTCATGTGGGATCCCGCCGTCTACCACCGCTACGGCACCGAGCGCTCGCGCCCGTTCTTCGACCTCATGGCGCGCATCGGCGCGGACGGCCCCCGCGAGGTCGTCGACCTGGGCTGCGGGCCCGGCGAGCTGACCGCGACGCTCGCCGAGCGCTGGCCGCAGGCGCGGGTCACCGGCCTCGACTCCTCGCCGGAAATGATCGCGAAGGCGGCCGCGCTCGGCTCGGCCGCGCAGTTCCGGGTGGCGGACCTGACCGCGTGGCGTCCCGGGCCGGCGACCGGCGTCGTGGTCACGAACGCCGCGCTGCAGTGGGTCCCGGAGCATCGGGAGCTGATCACCGCGTGGGCGCGGGAGTTGCCCGCCGGCGCCTGGTTCGCCATGCAGGTGCCCGGGAACTTCGACGCCCCGTCGCACCGCGCGCTGCGGGAGGTGGCGCGCAGCGAACCGTACGCGGCCGTCGTCGGTGACGTGGTGCGGGACGCGCCCGTGGACGACGCCGCCGGCTATGCGGCCCTGCTGCTCGACGCCGGGGCGACGGTGGACGCCTGGGAGACCACGTACGTGCACCTGCTGCCCGACGGCGGCGACGAGCACCCGGTCCTGCGCTGGATGGAGGGCACCGCCCTGCGCCCCGTCAAGGCGGCGCTCGGCGACCTGGCGTGGCGTACCTTCCGGGTCACGCTGAATGCGCGGCTCCGCGCGGTCTACCCTGCCCGGAGCGGACACGTGGCGTTCCCGTTCCGCCGGATCTTCGTGGTGGCGCATCTCTAGGGGGACCAAGTGACCGAGCTGGCGTCGTTCATCGCCGGACTGCCGAAGGCGGAGCTGCACGTGCACCACGTGGGCTCCGCGTCGCCGCGGATCGTCGCGGAGCTGGCCGCCCGGCACGAGGGGCAGTCGCCGGTCCCGACCGATCCCGCGGCGCTCGCCGACTACTTCGCGTTCAGCGACTTCGCACACTTCATCGAGGTGTACCTCACGGTCGTGGACCTGATCCGCGACGACGAGGACGTGCGGATGCTGACGTACGAGATCGCCCGGGAGCTCGCGCGCCAGCAGGTGCGCTACGCCGAGCTGACCATCACGCCGTACTCGCACGTGCGGCGCGGCATTCCGGCGCCGGCGTTCTGCGAGGCCATCGAGGACGCCCGCGCCGGCGCGGCCCGTGACTTCGGCATCGACCTGCGCTGGTGCTTCGACATCCCGGGCGAGGCGGGGCTGCCCGCCGCCGACGAGACGCTGCGGATCGCGCTCGAGGAACGGCCGGACGGGCTGATCAGCTTCGGTCTCGGCGGCCCCGAGGTGGGCGTTCCGCGGCCGCAGTTCAAGCCGTACTTCGACAAGGCGCGGGCGGCCGGGCTGCACAGCGTGCCGCACGCCGGGGAGACGACCGGTCCGCAGACGATCTGGGACGCGCTGCGCGACCTGGGCGCCGAGCGCATCGGGCACGGCATCGCGGCCGCGCAGGATCCGCAGCTCATGGCGTACCTGGCCGAGAACCGGATCCCGCTGGAGGTGTGCCCGACCTCGAACGTGCGCACCCGGGCGGTGCGCGTCGTCGACGAGCACCCGCTGGCGACGCTGGTGGCCGCGGGCGTGCTCGTCTCGATCAATTCCGACGACCCGCCGATGTTCGGCACCACGCTCGAGGAGGAGTACGCCGTGGCGGCGCACCTGCTCGGCCTGGACGCCGCCGGGGTCGCCGGGCTGGCCCGCGCCGCGGTGGACGCGTCGTTCCTGCCGGCCGCAGGCAAGGATCGTCTGCTGGCCGAGATCGACGCGTACGCCGAGGCGCACTGAGGCCACGGCACCGGCCGGCCACGGGGCCGGCGGGCGCGGGACCGGCCGGCGCGGGACCGGCCGGCGCCGGACCGGCCGGCGCCGGACCGGCGGTTGCGGCGGGTCAGAAGCGGCCGGCGTACAGCGGGTCCTGCCAGATCGCCAGCACGGCGAGGATGCCGATCGTCAGGATCGCCACCACGCGCACGACGCGGCGCCGGTTGAAGAACCGGTTGCGCTCATCGTCCTCGTCGACCTGCGGTTCGGTGCGTACGTCCGTGTCCAGCATCGTCTCTCTCCCTCGCCCGGACCTCAGCCGGGCACCGCCGTCCAACTCTGGTGCCTCGCCCCGGCCGGCTGCTGCAGCACCAGCATCCGGGCCGCGCCGAAGCGCTGGGTGCCCACGCCGGCGGCCAGGCCGCCCACATCGGTACGCAGGCTGAAGCCGTGATCGGTGGCGAACAGCTGCCACCGGCCACTGTCGTTCGTCGTGCAGTCGCCCTGGATCAGCGGCGCACCGGCCACCGGGTTGCCGTCGAGCGGGACCACACACTTGCCGGTCGCCCGGGACTGCAGCGAGAAGGTGCCGCCCCCGGCCGGGACGAGCCGCCACTGCTGCTGGGCGCCGCCGTCCGCGCCGCCCAGGGTGAGCGGCGTGCCGTTGGCCGTGCGTGCGGCGTACAGGTCGGCCGCGCCGCCGGTCAGCGAGTTCGTGAGCACGAACCACGAGTTCGCGGCGGGCCGGGCCGCCGGCGCGGACTGGGCGGTGGCGCGCGCGGTGTAGCCGTGACCGGCGCTGCGGATGGTGACCTGGTACTTCGTGTCCGGCCGGAGCCCGATCAGCCGCGCGCGGGTCGCCACGGTGGTCGCTACGGCGATGCCGTCCACGGACACCTCGTACTTGGCGTCGGGGGCGGCGGCGCTCCAGTTGAGGCGGACGGACGTGCTGGTCGGGTCGCGGACCTCCAGAACGGCCTGCGGCGCGGGCGCCACCGCGGCCACCGGGGCGGTGGGTACGCCGGACGCGGCCGGCGTCTGCGGCGCGGGCGCGCCGGTCGCCGGGGTGACCGACGGGGCCGCGGTGGGCTGACCGGGCCCGGCCGGGGCGTCACCGCCGCCGTCCGAGGCGTCGCCGCCGATGGCGCCGGGCGTCGTGGCGGTGGGGACCGGCGCCTGCGTGGGCCCGGCCGGCGCGGACGCCGGCGGGGTCGCCGACGGCTCTGCCGGGAGATCCTCGGGCGCGTCCGGTACGTCGTCGCCGCCGTCGCTGTGCAGCAGGAAGTCGCTGCGGGCCACGTTCCAGTTCTCGGCGAGGTAGCTGCCCGGCTTCGGGTCGGTGCTGAAGTAGTCGTCGTGCCCGCAGTCGAGGCGGTTCTCGTGCTGTTTCGGGCATACCGCACGGATGGGGATGCCGGAGCGGTCGGGGCGGCAGAGCAGGTCGTAGTCGTCGGTGCAGCTGCCGCCGCCGGTGGCGTTGGGGGAGTCCTGCAGCAGGGCGCCGAGCATGTGCGTGGTCTCCTGGGCGGCGACCACCGAGCCCCAGCAGCCGGTGTCGACCCGCCCGTACGACGGCCCGCCGTTGTTGCGGTTGCCCTGCCCCGGCCGGTTGTCGGCGATGTACGTGCCGATGCCGCAGTACACGTTGGCATCCGAGAAGATCAGATATTTGCGGTCGGCGCGGTTGTAGCCCAGTGTCTGCAGCGCGCCGATGGTCTGCGGGAACGATGCCAGCGCGCCCTCGGGCATCTGCACCTCGGCGACGTCCACCCGGCACTGCGGGGTGGTCACGTACCGGATGTGCCGGGAGCCGCCGGTCTCGGCCGCGCTCTCGTCGAAGATCCGGTCCACACCGGCGGCCCACGTACGGATCGAGCCGACGTAGTCGGTGTAGCGGCTCGGGGTGCCGAACTCGTGCAGATAGAGGACCTGGATGCGGTTGCCCGTACGCCCGTCGCCCTCGCAGGCCACGTCGTGCGCGCCCATGACGAAGTCGGCGTCGCCCGGCGCGGCGTCCGGGATGAGCGCGGGCGCGCCCGGGGTGAGCGAGCTGCCGCCCTGGTCGCGGACGATCTCGGCGTCCGGCGGCACGGTGCCCGCCTCGTGCCGCGGCTCCTGCGGCTCGGGCACCTTGGCGGTGACCGGGGCGACGTCGCGGCTCACCTTGAGCCCGGCGGGCGCCGGGTCGGGCCCGTGCGTGCAGGTCTCGTCGTCCAGCTCGTACGAACCCGTGCACAGCGACTTCTCGCCGGCCGCGGCCAGCCCGTCGTAGACCAGGCCCTGCCCGGGGTCGTCGGCGGGCAGGCCCGCGTACGTGATGCGCTCGCGGTCCTGGCCGCCGCAGTCCTGGTTCAGCCCGCCGCAGACGACGCTGGGGCCCACCAGCCCGCCGATGCCGAGCACACCGACGCCGAGCAGCACGGGCAGCAGCCGGTGCGGGCGCGCGCCGGAGCGTCGCCGGCCACGGTCGGGCGTGCGCCGCCGCTGCGGCGCCTCCCCACGAAGCGCAGGCCGTCGGTGCGCGGACAAATGATCTCCTTGTGCTGCGGGGCGCGGTGGGAGGGGGTTATGGGGTGACCACCTCCCACCGCGCGGAGGCTTCACCGGCCCGGGGTGTGGGGACGTGCTGCGGGCTTCGAGCCGGGAAGCCGGATGGGATCGGGGTAGAGCGTGCCAGCCCGGGTTCGCCAGCGGAACGCCCTTAATACAGATCTAAGCAATCGTTGTACCGTCCGGGGTAATTCCCTTCCGGGCCGTGCCGTGTCGGTGATTTCACTCCTCGTCCGTGCGTTGATGCGGCCACTTTCGTCTGGCCGGATCGCGTTCGCGGGCCATCCGGCCCACGAGCCCGAACCGGCTCGCCTGTTTGGGTGGCGCCTCCGCATCGGCGAGCAACATGACCACGCTCGCGCCACCCATCGCGGCCCGGGCGAGGCTCACCGAGCCGCCGGCCGCCTGCGCCGCGCGCCGGGCGATGTCCAGGCCGAGGCCGGTGGATCCCTGCTCGCTCTGCCCGCGCTGCAGGGCCTTCTCCGGGTCGTCGATGCCGGGGCCGGCGTCGTCCACGCGCAGGGCGACCCAGCCGTCACGCCGCGAGATGCCCACCTCGAAGGCGGTGCCCTGCGGGGTGTAGCGGAAGACGTTGCCGAGGATGGCGTCGAGCGCGGCGGCCAGCTCCGTGCGGGCCACCGGCACGGGAATGCGCAGCTGAGCGCCGACCACCCGGTACTGCCTGTTCTGGTCGCCGGCCAGGGCGGACCAGAAGACCATGCGGTCGCGGACCACCTCGGCGGCGTCGCACAGACCCTCCTCGGGTGCGTCCGCGACCTGCGCCGCGACCGCGGCCCGGGTGGTGTTGATCAGCTGATCGACCTCGCCCTCGAGGGTGACGATGGCCTGCCGGATGCGCCGGATGCCGCGCCGGCGGTCGACCTCCTGGGCGGTCAGGTCCATGATCTGCGTGTCGTCCGGGTCCAGCGCCTCGGCGTCCAGGCGCAGCACGGTCAGCGGGGTCCGCAGGCGGTGCGACAGGTCGGCCACCAGCTCGCGTTCGCTGGTGCGCGACGTGACGAGGCGGTCGGCCATGCGGTTGAACGCGTACCCGGCCTCGGCGAGCTCGCGCGGGCCGGAGGGCTGGATGCGCACGCCGAGGTCGCCGCCGCCCACGGCCATCGCCGCGTGCACCAGGTTGCGGACCGAGCCGACCGCGCCGCGGGCGAGCCGGTCCACGACGATCACCGAGCCGAGGACCAGGCCCAGCGCGATGCCGAGCAGGATCCACCAGTCCCGGGCCGTGCCCTCGCCCAGCTCGGAGTCGGGCACGAAGACCTCGACCACGGACGTCTTCTGGCCGACGGTCACGGGCTGCAACCGGACGATGCCGCCCGCGACGTCCACCTCGACCGGTTCCGTCCCGCGGGCCACCGACACCAGTCTCTCCGCGGGCACGCGGCTGTCCTGGGTGGTCCCGGGGGCGTGCACGATCGGGTTGCCGCCGGCCGCCTTGAGCGCGGCCTCCAGGCCCTTCTTGCCCGCCCCGGCCTCCAGCGCCCCGGCGACGATGGCGCTGCGCTGGCCGGCCGCGGCCATGGCGGTGTCACGGTGGTCCGCCCGCAGTTCCCAGCCCAGGGGGATGAGGAACGCGAGGGCGGCGACGGTGGTGGTGGCGGCGCTGACCCAGGCCAGCCGCGCCCTCAGTCCGGGGCCACCAACCGGAATCCGACTCCCCGCACGGTGCGCAGGTAACGAGGCTTCGCCGCGGATTCGCCCAGTTTCCGACGGAGCCAGTACAGATGCACGTCGATCGTCTGGTCCTCGCCGACTGACGGCTGTCGCCATACCTCCTCCAACAGCTCACGACGGGACACCACCCGGCCCGGGCGCGCGGCCAGGTAGGCGAGCAGATCGAATTCCTTGCGGGTCAGGGCCAGCGGCTGGTCCCCGAGGCTGGCGCTGCGCTCGCCGATGTCGACGCGCAGCTCGCCCACCTCGTGCACGGCGGGCTGAGCCGTGCGGCTCGCCCGCCCGACGCGGCGCAGCACCGTGGTGATCCGTGCGTCGAGGTGAGCGCCGGTGAACGGCTTCACCATGTAGTCGTCGGCGCCGGCACGCAGCAGCCGGACGACGGTCTGCTCGTCGTCGCGCGCGGTCGCGATGATGATCGGCACGTCGGTGATGCCGCGCAGCATCCGCAGCGCGTCGGAGCCGTCCAGGTCGGGCAGGCCCAGGTCGAGCACCACCAGGTCGGGGGTCTCGGCGGCGACCCGGCGCAGGGCGTCGAGGGCCGTCCCGACGGCGTGCACGGCGTGCCCCCGGTCGGCCAGCGACCGGAGCATCGCACCGCGCACGACGTGGTCGTCCTCGACGAGCAACACCGTGGCCATGCGAAGAAGGTACTGCCCTTGGCAAGATAGACCGAATCCGTCATTCAGCGGCGTCTCTCGACCACGGAGCGTCACGAGCTGCGCGCTAGGATTCCGGTACCGATGTCTTTCACACTCTTTCCCGACACCCGTGCGGCGCTGGCCGCCGACAGCCTCACCGGACTGTCCGTGGGCGACGCTTTCGGCGCCCAGCACTTCGTTCCCGGCGTCCGGCCGGGGACCGAGCCACCGCCTCCGTGGCCCTGGACCGACGACACCGAGGAGGCCTGCTGCCTCGTCGCCGCGCTGACCGGCGGTGACGGCGCGGTGCTCGACCGGGACCGCTTCGCCGAGCTGCTCGGGCAGCAGTTCGACCCCTACCGGGGGTACGGGCCCGGCGCCGTCGTCATGCTCCGGCAGATCCGCGAGGGCACGCCGTGGCCCATCGCCGCGGCGGCCGCGTTCGACGGGCAGGGCTCGGCGGGCAACGGCGCGGCGATGCGGGCCGCGCCGCTGGGGGCCTGGCACGCCGACTCGCTCCCGCACGCCGCCGAGCACGGCGCCCGGGCCGCCGAGGTCACCCACGCGCATCCGGAGGGCATCGCCGGCGCGGTCGCGGTCACGGTCGCCGCGGCGGTCGCCGCGGCCGCGCGGCTGGAGGGCGGCCCGGTGGACCTGCTGGGAGCGGTGCTCGCGCACACCCCGCAGAGCCGGGTACGCGACGGCCTGGTGGCCGCCACGCGCCTCCGGTCGGCGCAGGAGGCGGCGTACGAGCTGGGCACCGGCACGCGGGCCATGGCGCAGGACTCGGTCCCGTTCGCCCTCTGGGTGGCGGCCCGGCACCTCGGCGACTACCGCGGCGCCGTCGAGGCGTGCGTGGCCGCGGGCGGCGACATGGACACGACCGCCGCGATGGCCGGCGGTGTGGTCGCCGCGTACACCGGGGCTCACGGCGTCCCGGCCGAGTGGATCGCCGCCCGGGAACCACTGCCCGGCTGGGTGGCCGCGTCGCGCGAAGGGTGAGCGGGCGCACCTACTAGCATCGCCTGAGGAATCCGCTCGTCGACTGAAGGAGAACCACCGTGTCCGCAGCTCTGGTCGTGCCGGCGGGGACGACGGCGGCCGACGCGGTGGCCGCCGCCGGCCTGCCGCAGTCCGGCCCCAAGGCGATCGTCGTGGTCCGCGACGCCGACGGGCGCCTGCGCGACCTCGACTGGACGCCCGGGCTGGACGCCGAGGTCGAGGCGGTCGCGATGGACTCGCCCGACGGGCTCGACGTGCTGCGCCACTCGGCCGCGCACGTGCTCGCCCAGGCCGTGCAGGACGTCTTCCCGGAGGCGAAGCTCGGCATCGGCCCGCCGATCGAGAACGGGTTCTACTACGACTTCGACGTCGAGAAGCCGTTCCAGCCCGAGGACCTCGGCAAGCTCGAGAAGCGGATGCAGGAGATCGTGAAGGCCGGCCAGACCTTCCGCCGCCGCGAGTACGCGTCGCTGGACGAGGCCAAGGCCGAGCTGAAGAGCGAGCCGTACAAGCTCGAGCTGGTCGACATCAAGGGCGACGTCGACGAGGAGGCCAAGGCGGTCGGCGCCGGCGAGCTGACCCACTACGACAACCTCGACCGCGACGGCAACCGGGTCTGGGGCGACCTGTGCCGCGGCCCGCACCTGCCCAGCACCCGGCTCATCCCGGCGGTCAAGCTGATGCGCTCCGCCGCCGCGTACTGGCGGGGCAGCGAGAAGAACCCGCAGCTGCAGCGCATCTACGGCACCGCGTGGCCGAGCCGCGACGAGCTGAAGGCGTACCTGAACCGGCTCGCCGAGGCCGAGCGCCGCGACCACCGCAAGCTCGGCACCGAGCTGGACCTGTTCTCGTTCCCCGACGAGATCGGCAGCGGCCTGGTGGTCTTCCACCCCAAGGGCGGCGTGATCAAGCGGGAGATGGAGGACTACGTCCGGGCCCGCCACATCGAGGAGGGCTTCCAGTACGTCGGCACGCCGCACATCACCAAGGAGGGCCTGTTCCACACCTCGGGCCACCTGCCGTACTACGCGGACACGATGTTCCCTCC
Source organism: Actinoplanes sp. NPDC049316 (assembly GCF_040677315.1). Lineage (NCBI taxonomy): Bacteria > Bacillati > Actinomycetota > Actinomycetes > Micromonosporales > Micromonosporaceae > Actinoplanes > Actinoplanes sp. NPDC049316. Next base: position 106,406 of record NZ_JBFAQM010000024.1, read on the forward strand.
GATGCACATGGAGGGCGCCGACTACTACCTCAAGGCGATGAACTGCCCGATGCACAACCTGATCTTCAGGTCGCGCGGGCGGTCCTACCGTGAGCTGCCGATGCGGCTGTTCGAGTTCGGCTCGGTGTACCGCTACGAGAAGTCCGGTGTGGTGCACGGCCTCACCCGGGTGCGCGGCCTGACCCAGGACGACTCGCACTCGTACGTCACCGCCGAGGACGCGCCGGCCGAGATCAAGCACCTGCTCGACTTCGTGCTGTCGCTGCTGCGCGACTTCGGCCTGGACGACTACTACCTCGAGCTGTCCACCCGCGACCCCAAGAGCGACAAGTTCATCGGTACGGACGAGCAGTGGGAGAAGGCCACCAAGGTGCTCGAGGACGTGGCCGTGGAGTCCGGCCTCGACCTCGTGCTCGACCCGGGCGGCGCGGCGTTCTACGGCCCGAAGATCAGCGTGCAGGCCAAGGACGCGATCGGCCGTACGTGGCAGATGTCGACGATCCAGTACGACTTCAACCAGCCGGCCCGATTCGGGCTGGAGTACCAGGCGGCCGACGGCACCCGGCGGGAGCCGGTGATGATCCACTCGGCGAAGTTCGGCTCGATCGAGCGGTTCTTCGGCGTGCTGGTCGAGCACTACGCCGGCGCGTTCCCGGCCTGGCTCGCTCCCGTGCAGGTGGTCGGCATCCCCATCCGCGACGACCACGCGGCCTACCTCGAGGAGTTCGCCGCGCGGCTGCGCAAGGAAGGCATCCGGGCGGAGGTCGACCACTCCACCGACCGCATGCAGAAGAAGATCCGCACGGCGCAGCAGCAGAAGATCCCGTTCATGGCGATCGCCGGCGACGACGACGTCAACGCCGGCACGGTGTCGTTCCGCTACCGCGACGGCTCGCAGCGCAACGGCGTGGGGCTGGACGAGGCGGTGGCGCACGTGGTCGAGGTGGTGCGCTCGCGCGTCAACACCGGCCCGTCCGCGGCCTGAGGCCGCCGGCGGAGTCTCCCGCCCGGCGGCTGCGGCGGTCGGCGGAGTCTCCTGCCCGGCGGCTGCGGCGGTCGGCGGAGTCTCCTGCCCGGCGGCTGCGGCCGCTGCCGGCGTCTCCTGCCCGGCGGCCGCGGCCCGCTTAAGGTGGGAGGGTGAGCGACGTGGGCGAACCGGACGGCTTCGATCGGCTCTGGACTCCGCACCGGATGGCGTACGTGTCGGCCGGCGGCGAGCGCCCCGAGGGCTGCCCGTTCTGCGCGGCCCCGGGTCTCGACGAGCCGGACAGCCTCGTCGTCGCCCGCGGCGAGCTGGTGTACGCGGTGCTGAACCTGTACCCGTACAACCCGGGGCATCTGCTGGTGTGCCCGTACCGGCACGTGGCCGACTACACGGACCTCAGCGCCGAGGAGACCGTGGAGGTCGCCGAGTTCACCCGGCGGGCGATGCGCGCGATCCGCCGGGCGAGCAGCCCGCACGGCTTCAACCTGGGCATGAACCAGGGCGCGGTGGCCGGCGCCGGGATCGCCGCCCACCTGCACCAGCACGTGGTGCCGCGGTGGGGCGGCGACGGCAACTTCATGCCGGTGATCGGGCGGACGAAGGTGCTGCCGCAGTTGCTGGGCGACACCCGGGAGCTGCTGGCCAAGGCATGGGCCGCGGTGGGCTGATCAGCCCACCCGGCGCGCCTCCGTCAGCGCTTCCTGCCATGCCTGCTCGGGCACGAGCTTGCCGATCTCGACCTCGCTCAGCTTGCGCTCCACGATGCCGCGCACCGCGGCGTTGTGCCGGCCCAGGTACTGCGCGGGCTTGCGGGCCACCGCGGTGGTGAAGATCCGGCCCACCGGGGCGTCGGAGAAGAACGGGTTGCGGTACGACGTGACCGCCGGGTCGTCGTAGAGCCTCGGCACGGAGGGCAGATTGCCCGTCTCGATGAAGACCCGGCGCTGCTGCTCGGGCGCGGTGAGCCAGGCGGCCAGCTCGTACGCCTCCCGCGGATGCGCGCTCTGCTTGGGCACGGCCAGCCACGAGCCGCCCCAGTTGCCGGCGCCGCCCGGTACGGCCGTCACGTCCCACAGGCCACGGCTGGCGGGCGCGTTCTGCTTGATCCAGCCGAGCACCCAGGCGGGGCAGGTCAGCGTGGCGAAGCGTCCGCTCTGCAGGGCGGCGAGCCACTGCGGGTTGAACGGCACGTACTTGGCGGACTCGTCGGCCTCGATCATGTCGACCGTGAGGTCCCAGGCCGTGCGTACGCCCGGCGCGCTGGTCATCGTCAGGTTGTCGTCGTGATCGAAGTAGCCGGTCGTCTGCTGCGCGAGGATCTGGTTGAAGATGTTGATGGCCGAGTCGGTCCACTGGGCGGGCAGGTCGGCCTTCTGGAAGCGCCGCCCCGCCGCGATGTACGCGGGCCAGTCCGGCCAGAGCTTCGCCACGGCGCCGCGGTCGGTGGGCAGCCCGGCCGCCTTGAACAGGTCCGGGCGGTAGCACATCGCCAGGCCGCCGACGTCGGTGCCGAGGCCGATCTGGGTACGGCCGCCGTCGGTGAGCATCGTCTCCCACTTCCACGGCAGCCACGTGCTCTTGAGCTGCCCGGCGCCGAGGTCGAGCAGGTTCACGAATTCGCCGGCACGGTTGCGGAACTCGACGACGTACCCCTCCTCGACGGCCACGACGTCGCCGGCGCCGGTGCCCGCGGCGAGGCGCTGCCGCAGGTCGTTGTGGTGCTGGGTGAAGTCGCTGACCCGCTCGACGACGCGGATGCCGGGGTGCGCCGCCTCGTACTCGCGCAGCAGGCCCTTGTAGCCGAAGTTGCCGAAGTCGTCGACGGTCAGCGTGATCCGGGCGTCCCCGGCGGCGCCCGCCGAGCCGCATGCGGCGGCCCCGGCCAGCAGCGCGACCCCGGCGAGCGCGGCGACGATCCTGCGTGCTCGGTTCATTGCGGAACCACCTCGCCCTTCTTCGCGCGGTACATGGCGGCGTCGGCGTGCTGCAGCAGCGTGCTCAGGTCGCGGCCGTCGCCGGGTGCGACGGCCGCGCCGATGCTGGTGCCGACCACGACCGGCCGGTCGTCGATGAGCACGGGCCGGCGTACGGCCTCGTGCAGGCGTGCCGCGACGGCCGCGGCCTGCTCGGCGCCGGCCCGGGGCAGCAACACGGCGAACTCGTCCCCGCCGAGGCGGATCGCCGTGCCGCCGTCGCGGCAGACCAGGTCGATCTCCCGGGCCACCGCGGCGAGCAGCAGGTCGCCGGCGTGGTGCCCGTACGTGTCGTTGACGTTCTTGAAGCCGTCGAGGTCGAGGACCAGCAGGGCGGCGGGGCGCTGGGCGGAGGCGGCGGCCAGCGCGGGGTGCGCGAGGCGCCGCAGCTTCTCCCGGTTGCCCAGCCCGGTGAGCGGGTCGTGCACCGCGGCGTGCTCCTGGGCCTTCTGCCGGCGGCGTACCTGCAGCACCCCGCCGAGCGCGACGAGCAGCACGACCAGCCCGCCGCCGTAGAGCAGCCGGGTGGACCGGGCGATCGAGGAGTCGATGTCGCGGCGGGGCAGCAGCACGACGGCGAGCCCGTCGACCACGCCGTCGCCGTTGGCGTCGTACGGATAGTTGACCTCGAGCAGGTGCTCGCCGGTGTCCTGGTCATCGGCGTAGCCGGCGCTGGGCCGGCCGAGGCGTACGGCGGCGCGCCGGGCCTCGCCGAGCCGTCCGGCGTACTGGTGGTCGGGGTCGGCGTAGACCAGCCGGCCGTCCCGCATCGACCAGATCATCAGGCCGCGTACCTGGCCCTTCTGCTGCAGCAGGACGACGTCGGTGTCGAGCTGGGCGCGGTTCGCCGGGTGCAGCTCGTCGGTGAGGTCCTGCAGCGTGAGGCTGCGGTCGATGACGAGCGAGCTGATCACGACGACGCCCTGCAGGGCGCTGTCCAGCGTGCGGGTGCGTACCTGCTCCTGCAGCGCGACGATGCCGGCCGCGACCGTGGCGGTCACCGCGGCGATCACGGCCAGCAGCACCCACCACGACGTCAAGGCGCGCGGCTCGGTGGGGCGTCGGCGGGACACGCCTTCTGTGATCGTCACCTCAGCGCGGGAGCTGAGGAATGAACCTCATCCGGCGAGGAAGGGAAGCCTGGCGAAGCGCTCGCCGATGCGGCGGTGGGTGGCGGCGTCGGGGTGCAGGCGGTCGGGCAGCGGCAGCTCGGCGGCGTCGGCCTCGCCGTAGAGCTCGCGACCGTCGAGGTAGCGCAGGTGCGGGTCGTCGGCGGCCCGGCCGGCCACGATGCGGGCCAGCTCGTCGCGGATGACGCGCAGGGTGAGCTTGCCCGCCGGACGCTCGGCCGGGTCGCCCGTGGCCCGGAACCGCAGCTGTCCGGAGCGCAGCGCCTCGAGGTCGAAGGCCCCGGGTCCGGGCGTGTCCTCGTGGATCGGGCAGAGCAGCGGCGAGATCACCAGCAGCGGCGTCGTGGGGTGACCGTCCCGGATCGTGTCGAGGAACCCGTGCACCGCGGGGACGAACGCGCGCAGCCGCATGAGATCGGCGTTGACCACGTTGATGCCGATCTTGACGCTGATCAGGTCGGCGGGCGTGTCCCGCATGGTCCGGGCGGTGAAGGGGTCGAGCAGGGCGCTGCCGCCGAAGCCGAGGTTCACGAGCTCCACGCCGGCCAGACCGGCGGCGAGCGCCGGCCAGGTCGTGCTGGGGCTCGCGGCGTTGGAGCCCTGGCTGATCGAGCTGCCGTGGTGCAGCCACACCGGGCGGCCCGTGCCCGCTGCCGGCTCGACCGGTGCGTCGGTGCGCAGGGCGACCAGTTCTGTGGTCTCGTTGTGCGGCAGCCATATCTCGACGGTCTTGTCGTGCTCCGCCAGCCCGGTGAAGCGCAGTGTGCCGGCTGGTCCCGGCCGGGTTCCGGTCGTCCCGGCGGCCATGTCGACGGTCACGGTGGTGCCGCCCGGCACGCTGCCCTGACCGGCCGGGCGGCCGTCGACCACGAGGTCGTAGACGCCCTCCGGCCGGGCGGGCATGCCGGCGTACACCCGCTTGGTCGGCAGGGTGTCCAGCTCGACGACGGTGGCCCGGGTACGGAAGACCACGCGTACGCCGGAGGGCTGGGACTCCGCCATCAGGAGCTGACCGTCGGCGCCCCGGGCCCGGGCCCGGGCGGGCAGCCGGTGCGGCAGGAGGCCGCGCGCGGTGGTCTCGGTCTCGAGCGCGCCGCGCAGCAGGCCGGGGGTGATCGGGGTGGTGATCACGGCATCATCCTCATCCGCAGGAGCCCGTCGAGGGCGTCGAGAATCCGTTCCCAGCTCTGCCGGCTGTCCGGGGCGCTGTGGTCGAACCCGCCGGCTGCCTCCAGGTCGGCGTACCCGTGGAACACGCTGCCCAGCAGGCGCACCGCGTGGGTCTGGTCGTCGCCGGTCAGGTCGTAGCCGCGCAGCAGCGCGCGCATCATCTGCGCGTGCCGGACCCCGGCGCTGCCGGCGGCGGTCTGCGCGTCGAGCCGGAGCCGGGTCGCGGCGTAACGCCCGGGATGAGCCCGGGCGTAGTCGCGGTAGACGTTCGCGAAGGCGATCAGCGCGTCCCGCCCGGCGCGCCCGGCGAGGGCCTCCGCCGCCCGGCCGGCCAGCTCGTCGAGGGCGAGCAGCGCGATGCCCGTCCGCAGGTCCTGGGCGTTGCGCACGTGCGAGTAGAGGCTGGCGACCTTCACGTCGAACCGGCGCGCGAGCTCGGACGGGGTGACCTGGTCGAAGCCGATCTCGTCGGCGAGGTCCGCCCCGGCACGGATCAGCCGGTCACGGGTCAGTCCTGCGCGGGTCACATCACGCAGCCTAACACCTTTAGGTTTCTGCCTACACCGTTACGGCACCGAGGGCGCGGACACCGGCCGCGATCTGCTCGGCCGACGGCGCCCGGCCGGGGTCGGCCAGCCACTGCGTCATCACGCCGGACATCAGCGCCATCGCGACCGCGCCGAGCGTACGGACCGCTTCGTCGTCGAGGTCGTCCTCGGGCCGGCCGGTGAGCAGCGCCGTCAGGCCGCGGCGTCCCTGCTCCATGCCGTCGGCCATCTGCTGCCGCAGCTCGGGGGAGTGCTGGCTCTGCAGCATCGCCTCGACGCTGGCCAGCCAGAGCTCGCGGTGGGTCTCGAGGGTGCCGAGGACCCGGCGCCAGTAGCGCGTCAGCTGATCGCCGGTCTCGCCGGGCTGCTCGGTGGCCAGGGCGGCGCCGATCGCGTCGCCCCACTCCTCGATGGCGCTGAGCATGGCGGCGTTCATCAGCGCCTGCGTGGAGCCGTAGTGGTAGCCGATCGAGCCGAGGTTGGTGCCCGAGGTGGCCACGATGTCGCGGGCCGTCGTGCGCGCGTAGCCCTTCTCGTAGAGGCAGCGCTTCGCGCCTTCGAGCAGGTCCTCGCGGTGTCCCATGGCCGCCATCCTAGGTCCCGTCCGACCACCCCGCCGCCGCCCGCAAACCGACTGAAGGCTCTCTATACAAACGTATAAGACGTTTGTATAGTAGCGGCATGAGCGAGCGTGAGGTTCTGATCTCGGGCGCCGGCGTGGCCGGCCCCGCCCTGGCCCTGGCCCTGCACCGGCACGGTTTCCGGGTCACGGTCGTCGAGCGGGCCCCGGCCCCGCGCGACGGCGGCTACAAGGTGGACATCCGGGGCGCGGCCGTCGAGGTGCTCAAGCGCCTCGGCCTCTTCGAGGCCGTACTGGCCGCGGACACCGCCATGCGCACCGTCACCTACGTGCGGCCGGACGGCCGGCCCGTCGCCACCCTCGACGCCGGCCTGCTGATGGGCCGCCGCGGCGACGACCGCGAGATCATGCGGACGGACCTCACCCGGATCCTGTACGCGGCCACCGCCGGCGCCGTGGAGTACGTCTTCGGCGACTCGATCGCCGGGCTCGAGGAGCGGGCCGACGGCGTGGCGGTCACCTTCGCCGGCGGCGGCACCCGGCGCTTCGACCTGGTCGTGGCGGCGGACGGGCTGCACTCGGCGACCCGGCGCCTGGCCGTGGGGGAGGTGCCGCTGCGGCATCTGGGCGCGTACATCTCGATCTTCGACCTCGCCGGCGACCTCGGCCTGGACCGCGAGGAGATCTTCCACGTGGCGCCGGGACGGATGGTCTTCGCGTACAGCACCGGCGCCGGGCAGCCGGCCAAGGTGGGGCTCGTCTTCGCCTCGCCCGAGCTGCCGCGCGGCGTGGACGGCCGGCAGGTGCTGCGCGAGCGCTTCGCCGGCTCGGGCTGGCAGGTGCCGTCGTTCCTGGAGCACCTCGACGCGGTTCCGGACCTCTACTTCGACTCGCTGAGCCAGGTGGAGCTGCCGCGCTGGTCGGCGGGCCGGGTCGTGCTGCTCGGTGACGCCGCGTACTGCCCGTCGCCGTCGTCCGGGCAGGGCACGAGCCTCGCGCTGGTGGGGGCGTACGTGCTGGCCGGGGAGCTGGCGAAGGGGGACGGGCACGCGGCGGCGTTCGCCCGCTACGAGGCGGTGCTGCGGCCGTACGTCGCCCGCAACCAGGAGCTGGGCCGCAAGATGGCCGGCGACATGGTGCCCGGCGGGCGGCTCAAGGTCGCGCTGATCCACCACGCGATGCGCACCCTGCGGTTCAACCCGTGGAAGCGGCAGATCATCGAGCAGGTGACCCGGCCGGTGCACCTGGCGGCGACCGCCATCGAGCTGCCTGCGTACCCGATGGCGGCGGCCGTCCGCTGACTCACCTCGCCGCGGCGTGCTCCTTGCGGATCGCCTCGGCCAGGTGGGCCGGCATCGGTTCGTGCCGGGCGTACGTGCGGGTGAACGTGCCCGCGCCCGAGGTGAGCGCACGCAGCTCCACGGCGTAGCGGACCAGCTCGGTCGCCGGCACCTCGGCGCGGACGAGGCTGGAGCCGCCGTCGCCCTCGGTGCCCATCGGGCGGCCGCGGCGGCCGGACAGGTCGCTCATCACCGCGCCGACGTACGTCTCGGGCACCCGGACGACGACCTCGTCGACCGGCTCGAGCAGCGTGAGCTGACCCTGCTCGGCGGCCTCGCGCAGGGCCAGCGCCCCGGCGGTCTGGAACGCGGCGTCGGAGGAGTCGACGCTGTGCGCCTTGCCGTCCACCAGCGTGACGCGCAGGTCGACGACCGGATAACCGGCGACGAGGCCCCGCTCGAGCTGGGCGCGTACGCCCTTCTCCACCGACGGGATGTAGTTGTGCGGCACCGCCCCGCCGACCACCTTGTCCACGAACTCGAAGCCCGAGCCGCGCGGCAGCGGCTCGACCTCGATGTCGCAGACGGCGTACTGCCCGTGCCCGCCGGACTGCTTGACGTGCCGGCCGTGACCCTTCGCGGCCGTGCCGAACGTCTCGCGCAGCGACACCTTCACCGGCTCGGTGTCCAGCTCGACGCCGCCCGCGCGGAGCCGGTCCAGCACGACGTCGGCGTGCGACTCGCCCATGCACCACAGCACCAGCTGGTGGGTCTCGGGGTTGCGCTCCAGCCGCATCGTCGGGTCGCCCGCGACGAGCCGGGCGAGGTTCTTGGCCAGCGCGTCCTCGTCGGAGCGGGACTTGGCGACCACCGCGATCGGCAGCAGCGGCTCGGGCATGGACCACGGCTCCATCAGCAGCGGCTGGTCCTTGCCGGAGATCGTGTCGCCGGTCTCCGCGCTGCCCGACTTGGTGATCGCGCAGATGTCGCCGGCGATGCAGGCGGACACCTCGCGCAGCTGCGCGCCGAGCGGGGAGTAGATGTGCGCGATGCGCTCGTCGGCGTCGTGGTCGGGGTGGCCGCGCTCGGTCAGGCCGTGGCCCGAGACGTGCACGGCGGTCTCCGGGCGCAGGGTGCCGGAGAAGACCCGGACCAGCGAGACCCGGCCGACGTGCCGGTCGATCGTCGTCTTGACCACCTCGGCGACCAGCGGGCCGTCGGGGTCGCAGGTCAGCGGCGGCCGCGGGCTGCCGTCGACGCCGGTGACCACGGGCAGGTCGTGCTCCAGCGGCGAGGGCGCGCCGTTGACCAGGCCGTCGAGCAGGGCGTCCAGCCCGATGCCGGTGCCGGCGCAGACCGGGATGACGGGGTAGAAGTTGCCGCGGGCGACCGCTTTCTCCAGGTCGGGCACGAGCGTGTCGGTGCTGATCAGCTCGCCGGCGAGGTAGCGGTCCATCAGGGTCTCGTCCTCGCTCTCGGCGATGATCCCCTCGATGAGCTGGTTGCGGTCCTCCTGGATGGGGTTGAGGTGTTCGGGCTCGGCCTCGGCGCTGCGCGGCGGGTAGCCGCCGGAGTAGTCCAGCACGCGCAACGTGACCAGTCCGATCAGGCCGGCGATCGAGACGCCGTCGTCGCCCAGCATCGGCTGGTAGATCGGCATGACGTTCTCGCCGAACGCGTCCTGGCAGTCCTGCAGCGTCTGCTCGTAGTCGGCGCGGGGGTGGTCGAGGCGGGTGATCGCGACCGCGCGGGGCATGCCGACGGCGGCGCACTCCTCCCACAGCGCGGTGGTCGCGTCGTCCACGCCGTCCACGGCCGAGACGACGAACAGCGCGAAGTCGGCGGCACGCAGCCCGGCGCGCAGCTCACCGACGAAGTCCGCGTACCCGGGGGTGTCCAGGAGGTTGATCTTGACGCCCTGGTGCACGAGGGGCGCGCAGGCCAGAGCCACGGACCGCTGCTGGCGTACGGCGGCCGGATCGTGATCGCACACCGTGGTGCCCTCGGTCACCGTGCCGGACCGGGGGATCGCGCCGGTCGCCGCGAGCAGCGCCTCGGCCAGCGTCGTCTTCCCCGACCCGGAGTGGCCCACCAGCACCACGTTGCGTACTCTGCCGGGCTCGGTCACCACCGGGCCTGCCGCGTTGTCCTGCGTCTTCTGCGCCATTGCGGGACGCACCTCCCTTGTCAGCCCGGTCGGCGGCCATTCTCCCGGACCCGTCAGGTGCGGCGACGGCGGCCTGTTGTCACACGGGTGTCACCTCGTTGTCCTTGGATCTGACACCCGCCGCCGCGGGCGACGCAACCCCCAGTAGTCATCCGGTGGCGGGACTGAAGTCCCTGGTGACGATTCGGCGACGCGTGACCGGGGCCGTACCGGCGTGCCGCGGGTCGCCGATAGGGTGGGACGGCCATGGCAAAGATCGTCAACGTGACCGCCCGTGCCGTCGTCTCGTACGGCGTCAACCCGGTCGCCCGCTTCCTCCTGCGCGTCGGTGTCTCGCCGAACGCGGTCACCGTCGCGGGCACCGTCGGTGTGCTCTTCGGCGCCTCCTTCGGCGCCCGGGGTGAGCTCTTCTGGGGCACCGTGATCGTGACCGCCTGCGCGCTCACCGACGTGCTCGACGGCACGATGGCCCGCATGCGCGGCGGTTCCGGGCACTTCGGCGCCCTGCTCGACTCGTCGATGGACCGCATCGCCGACGGCGCTGTCTTCGGCGCCGTCGTCTACTACCTCGCCACTGAGCACAACCCGTACAACGGGGTCTGGGCGGCGCTCATCTGCCTGGTCGGCGGCCAGGTCGTCTCGTACGTGAAGGCCCGCGCCCAGAGCCTCGGGCTCAACGCCGACGTGGGCATCGCCGAGCGCCTCGAACGCCTGCTGATCGTGGGGGCCGGCGGCCTGCTCGGCGCCGCCGGGCTGGACTGGGGCCTGCCCGCGGCGCTCTGGGTGCTCGCCGTGCTGTCGGTCGTCACGGTCTTCCAGCGGCTCATCCACGCGTCGCGCTCCGACCGGCCCGACGCCGCCCCGCCGGCGCCCGTGCAGCCCGCCGGTGATCTGCCGTGAAGGACCGGCTCACCGAGCTCGGGTACGCCGCCGGGTGGCGGCTGGTCCGCACGCTGCCCCTGCCCGCGGCGAGAGCGATCTTCAACGCCGCCGCCGACCGGGCGGCCCGCGGCAACGGGCCCGGCACCCAGCGGCTGCGCCGCAACCTGCGCCAGGTGGTCGGGCCGCAGCCCACCGAGGCCGAGCTGGACGAGCTGGTCCGGGCCGGGCTGCGCTCGTACGCCCGCTACTGGATGGAGGCGTTCCGGCTCCCGTCGCAGTCGAAGCAGGACTTCCTGCGCGACTTCCACCTCGTCGACGAGGCCGAGTTCCTCGAGGTGATGGGCCAGGGCAAGGGCGCGATCCTGGCACTGCCGCACACCGGCAACTGGGACGCGGCCGCCGCCTGGGTCGTCTCGCACGGGCACCGGCTCATCACGGTCGCCGAGCGGCTCAAGCCCGAGGGGCTGTTCGAGCGGTTCGTGGCATACCGCGAGAAGCTCGGCATGCAGGTCGTGCCGCTGACCGGGAGCCAGCGTCCGCCGCTGGACGTGCTCGCGGAACGGGCGGCCGAGGGCTGGGCCGTCGCCCTGCTCGCCGACCGCGACCTGTCCGCCCGCGGCGTCGAGGTCGAGTTCTTCGGCGGCCGCACCCGGATGCCACCCGGGCCCGCCCTGCTCGCGCTGCGCACCGGCGCGCCGCTTTACGCCGTCGACCTGTGGTTCACCGGCAAGCAGACGGTCGGCAGCATCCGCCGCATCGAGCCGGCGACCGAGGGTGCGCTCGACGCCCGGGTCAAACAGACGACCCAGCGGCTCGCGGACGCCTTCGCGGAGGGCATCGCCCGTCACCCGCAGGACTGGCACATGCTGCAGAAGATGTGGCTCACCACGGCCGCCCGGGTCTGAGGGGGCGGGCCAGCGTGCGGATCGGGATCGTCTCGCCGTACTCCTTCGACGTGCCCGGCGGCGTGCAGAACCACATCGTCGACCTCGCCGAGGCGCTCATCGGGCTCGGCCACGAGGTCAGCGTGCTCGCCCCGGCCGACGAGGACGCCGCGCTGCCGCCGTACGTGGTGTCCGCGGGGCGCGCGCTGCCGCTGCCGTACAACGGCTCGGTGGCCCGCATCGCGTTCGGGCCGGTCTCGACCGCGCGGGTCCGGCGCTGGCTGGCCCGCGGCCGCTTCGACGTGCTGCACGTGCACGAGCCGATGACGCTGAGCCTGTCCATGCTGGCCGTGCTGTCGGCGCGCGGCCCGGTGGTCGCCACGTTCCACACCGCGATGATCCGCTCCCGGGCGCTCGCGGCCGCGCAGGGGCTGCTGCAGCTGGTCGTCGAGAAGATCACCGCCCGGATCGCGGTCAGCGAGCTGGCCCGCAAGGTCCAGGTGGAGCACCTCGGCGGCGGCGCCGTGGAGATCCCCAACGGCGTGGCGGTGGCCAAGTTCGCCACGGCGGAGCCGTTGCCGGGCTGGCCGGGCGACGGTGGCACGCTCGGCTTCCTCGGCCGCTTCACCGAGCCGCGCAAGGGCTTCGAGCTGCTGCGTACGGCGTTCGTCACGCTGGCCCGCGACCGGCCCGGCCTGCGCCTGCTGGTGGCCGGCCCCGGCGACCGCGACGAGCTGTACGACGGCATCCCCGCCGGCCTGCGTCCCCGTGTGGAGTTCCTCGGCCTGGTCAGCGAGGCGGACAAGGCCCGGATGCTGCGCAGCGTCGACGTGTACGTGGCCCCGAACACCGGCGGCGAGTCGTTCGGCATGATCCTCACCGAGGCGATGGCGGCCGGCGCGGCGATCGCGGCCAGCGACCTCGACGCGTTCCGCCGCGTGCTGGACGGCGGGCGGGCCGGGGCGCTGTTCCCGACCGGCGACGCCGCCGCGCTGACCACCCTCCTCGGCGAACTCCTCGACGATCCCGGGCGTCGCTCCCAGCTGTCGGAGGCGTCACGCACCGTAGTCGAGACGTTCGACTGGCCGGTCGTCGCCAAACGGGTCGTCGAGGTGTACACGACAGCGATCGAGGCCACCGACGGGCGCGTCTTCGACGAGGAGTGGGACGAACCACGCCCCGGGACGTGACTCTCCGACACCGGATAGCACTACGATGCCCGGCATGTGGTGGCTTGTGGGGACGCTCGCGGTGATCTCAGTGCTCGCGGCGTACCTGGCCTGGACCGCGCACCGCGTCGAGCGGGTGCACGTCCGCGTGCAGTCGGCGGCGCGGGCTCTCGACGCGCACCTGCTGCGCCGCGCGGCCGCCGCGGCGGTCGTCGCCGAACGCACCGACTTCGTCGAGTTGTACGCGGCCGCCCGCCTCGCCCTCGACGCCGCCCCCGACGAGCGCGAGGCGGCCGAGAACGACCTGACCCGCCAGCTGCAGGACGCCTCGCTCGCCGCGTCCGACCCGGCAGCCACCGCTCTCGTGGCCACGAGCCGGCGGGTGGCCCTGGCCCGCCAGGTGCACACCGACCACGTCCGCGACGCGCTCACCGCCCGCCACCGCCCGGTGGTGCGCCTGCTGCGCCTCGCCCGGCAGTACGAACGTCCCCGCTACTTCGACATCGTCGACCCGACGCTGCCCGACCCCGCGCCCGTCGCGCCGCGCCCGGCCGGCCCGGTGGAGACCACGACGGCGGGCATCCCGGCGGTCTGACCGTTCACGAGCAGGCCCCGTCCGACCACCCCACCCGCCACCCGCACAAGGACTGAAGGCCACCGGGGGTGCGATTGGCCATCGGAGTGGCCTGCACCGGCGCGTAAAATTCCTCGCGAACCCGATCTGTGTGAGGAGCCCACCCGCCGTGTCCGAGAGTGCGACCGACAGCCAGCCCACCACCGGTACCGCCCGCGTGAAGCGCGGCATGGCCGAGATGCTCAAGGGTGGTGTGATCATGGACGTGGTCACGCCGGAGCAGGCCAAGATCGCCGAGGACGCCGGCGCCGTCGCCGTCATGGCCCTCGAGCGCGTACCCGCCGACATCCGCGCCCAGGGCGGGGTGTCCCGGATGAGCGACCCCGACATGATCGACGGCATCATCAACGCCGTCTCGATCCCCGTGATGGCCAAGGCGCGCATCGGCCACTTCGTCGAGGCCCAGGTGCTGCAGTCGCTCGGCGTCGACTACATCGACGAGTCCGAGGTGCTCACCCCGGCCGACTACGCCAACCACATCGACAAGTGGGCCTTCACGGTCCCCTTCGTCTGCGGCGCCACCAACCTCGGCGAGGCCCTGCGCCGCATCACCGAGGGCGCGGCGATGATCCGCTCCAAGGGCGAGGCCGGCACCGGTGACGTCTCCAACGCCACCACCCACATGCGCACCATCCGCGCCGAGATCCGCCGGCTCACCTCGCTGCCCGAGGACGAGCTCTTCGTCGCCGCCAAGGAGCTGCAGGCGCCGTACGAGCTGGTCAAGGAGGTCGCCGCGGCCGGCAAGCTGCCGGTCGTCATGTTCACCGCCGGCGGCATCGCCACCCCCGCCGACGCCGCCATGATGATGCAGCTCGGCGCCGAGGGCGTCTTCGTGGGCTCCGGCATCTTCAAGTCCGGCAACCCCGCTCAGCGCGCCGCCGCGATCGTCAAGGCCACCACCTTCCACGACGACCCCGACGTCATCGCCAAGGTCTCCCGCGGCCTCGGCGAGGCCATGGTCGGCATCAACGTCGAGGACGTCCCGCAGCCGCACCGCCTCGCCGAGCGCGGCTGGTAAAGCGATTCGAGTTGCCGCGCCGGTCGTCGGTGACCGGCGCGGCGCCATGTCCGGAGGCAGAATGAACATCGGAGTGCTCGCCCTGCAGGGCGACGTCCGCGAGCACCTCGCCGCGCTCGCCGAGAGCGGCGCCCTCGCCCGGCCGGTACGCCGCCCCGAGGAGCTCGACGAGGTCGACGCCCTGGTGATCCCCGGCGGCGAGTCCACCACCATGAGCAAGCTGGCCGACACGTTCGGGCTGCTCGAGCCCATCCGCAAGCGCATCGCCGAGGGCATGCCCGGGTACGGCTCCTGCGCCGGCATGATCATGCTGGCCTCGACGGTCCTCGACGGCCGCCCCGACCAGGAGACCTTCGCCGGCATCGACATGACGGTCCGGCGCAACGCGTTCGGCCGCCAGGTCGACTCGTTCGAAGCGGACGTGCACATCGACGACGTGCCGGGCGGCGATTTCCACGCCGTGTTCATCCGCGCGCCGTGGGTCGAGGAGGTCGGCGGCGACGTGCGGGTGCTGGGCCGCGTCAGCGACGGGCCCGCCGCCGGTAGGATTGTCGCCGTCCGGCAGGGGAACCTGCTCGCCACGGCTTTCCACCCGGAGCTGACCGGGGACCTCCGCGTTCACCGGTACTTCGTCGAGATGGTCCGCCAGGCCGCAGACGCACGGTAGGCACACACGGAGGTTACGTATGTCCGGCCACTCAAAGTGGGCGACCACCAAGCACAAGAAGGCCGTCATCGACGCCAAGCGCGGCAAGATGTTCGCCAAGCTGATCAAGAACGTCGAGGTGGCGGCGCGCGTCGGCGGTGGCGACCCGGCCGGTAACCCCACGCTCTACGACGCCATCCAGAAGGCCAAGAAGAGCTCGGTCCCCAACGACAACATCGACCGCGCGGTCAAGCGGGGCTCCGGCCTGGAGGCCGGCGGCGCCGACTGGCAGACCATCATGTACGAGGGGTACGGCCCCAACGGCGTCGCGATGCTCATCGAGTGCCTCACCGACAACCGCAACCGCGCGGCCACCGAGGTGCGCACCGCGCTGACCCGCAACGGCGGCACGTTCGCCGACGCCGGCTCGGTGTCGTACCTGTTCAACCGCAAGGGCGTGATCATCGTCCCGAAGAGCGGCCTGTCCGAGGACGACCTCATGCTCGCCGTCCTCGACGCCGGCGCCGAGGAGATCAACGACCTCGGCGACTCCTTCGAGGTGGTCAGCGAGCCCGGTGACCTCGTCGGCGTCCGCAAGGCGCTGCAGGACGCCGGCATCGAGTACGACTCGGCCGAGTCCTCGCTGGTCCCCACGATGACCGTCCCGGTCGACGAGGAGGCCGCCCGCAAGGTCTTCAAGCTGATCGACGTGCTCGAGGATTGCGACGACGTGCAGAACATCTACGCCAACTTCGACGTCAGCGACGAGATCATGGCGGCGCTCGACGCCTGATCGAAGCCTGCCGCGGCCGCCCGGATCCTGATCCGGGCGGCCTTCGTCGTTCACGCCACGCTCGAGGCCGCCGACATGAAATGGATCAGGTACCCGAAGAGCAGCACGACCCCGATGCCCGCCCGCGTGTACCGCCACCAGACGTACCGCCGGTAGGCGTGCACCCACGCGATCTCCGCCTCGGCGACCACGCCGACCTCGTCGCGTACCGTCGTCGGCAGCAGATCCGCGAGACGCTGCGCGACCGTCACCGCGACCGCACGCGACCCGGCATCCTCGGCCTCACCCGCAGCCGGCGGCGGCGGCGGGCGATACCAGTCCAGCACCGCCTCCGACGAGGACGGCAGCACGGTGACCTCCACCGGATAGATCTGCTCCTCGCGCCACTGCTTCGTCCGGACCTCCAGCCGGTGCGCCAGATACGGGCCCAGCACGTCGTGCCCGCGCAGCCAGCCCTCCCAGCGCAGCCGGCGCCAATGCACCGCCAGATCCGTGAGCACATCCATGGCCAGCGCATCCGCATCCCGGGCACCCCCGGCCAGGCGCGCCGCCTCCCGTTGCAGCCCGGCGAGACGCTCCGCCACGAACGCGATGAAGTCCGGTGGCGGCTCGTCGTCCATCGGCGGGAACAGATAAGCCACGGCAAGTCCTCCCACCCCATCGTCGAGTGGCGGCGGTCACAACACAACCGTCCATCCCCGTACCCGTCGTGTGTCGCTCGAAGCGGGCACGTCGCGGCGTACTAGGGTGTCGAACACACGTACGTGAGACAGGGGAGGTCCGTGGTGCGCGTGCTCGGCATCGACCCGGGACTCACCCGCTGCGGCGTCGGCGTCGTCGAAGGCGTACCGGGCCGGCCCTGCAAGCTCATCGGCTACTACGTGGTCTACACCGAGCCCGACGACGAGCTGCCGATGCGGCTGCTGCACCTCGACACGTCCCTCGCCGAACTCGTCGCCGAGCACCGCCCCGACAGCGTCGCCGTCGAACGCGTCTTCAGCCAGCACAACACCCAGACCGTCACCGGCGTGGCCCAGGCCAGCGGCATCGGCATCCTCGCCGGCGCCCGCGCGGGACTGCCCGTCGAGACGTACACCCCCAGCGAGGTCAAAGCCGCCGTCACCGGCTCCGGCACCGCCGGCAAAGCCCAGGTCACCAGCATGGTCACCCGGCTGCTCAACCTCGACGGGCCACCCCGCCCCGCCGACGCCGCCGACGCCCTCGCCATCGCGATCTGCCACATCTGGCGCGGCGGCACCCGCGCCCGCCTGCAGGCCGCCGCCGTCCGCGCCGCCACCGCCGGCCGCCGTGCGGCGCCGCGCCCCGCTGCCCGCCGTACCCCAGGAGGTCCTCGATGATCGCCAGCGTGCGCGGCGTGGTCGCCGCGGTCGCACCCGACAGCGCCGTCATCGAGGTCGGCGGCGTCGGCCTCGCCGTCCAATGCGCCCCCGGCACCCTCGCCGGCCTGCGCACCGGCGCCGAGGCGCGGCTCGCCACCAGCCTCGTCGTCCGCGAGGACTCGCTCACCCTGTACGGCTTCGCCGACGACGACGAGAAGAACCTCTTCGAACTCCTCCAGACAGCCAGCGGCGTCGGCCCCCGCCTCGCCCAGGCGGTCCTCGCCGTTCACCAGCCCGAAGCCGTACGCCGCGCCATCTCCGCCGGCGACATCGCCGCGCTCACCCGCGTGCCCGGCATCGGCAAGAAGGGCGCCGAACGCCTCGTCCTCGAACTCCGCGACCGCATCGGCGCCGTCTCCACCGGCGCCGACGGCGTGGCCGGCGCGCTCAGCGGCGGCTGGCAGGACCAGGTCCGCCAGGGCATCCTCGCCCTCGGCTGGTCCGCACAGCAGGCCGACCAGGCGGTCGCGGCCGTCGCCGAATCCGTCGACGGCGAGACACCCCCGGTCCCGGTCCTGCTCCGCCAGGCCATCCGCCTCCTGGGCCGCACCCGATGACCGACGACCTGGTGTCGCCGTACGCCGAGGACGAGGACCTGGACGCGGAAGCCAGCGTCCGCCCCCGCCGCCTCGCCGACTTCATCGCCCAGCACCGCGTCCGCGACCAGCTCGAACTGCTCCTCAAAGGAGCGATGGGCCGCGGCACGCCGCCGGACCACATCCTCCTCTCGGGGCCGCCCGGCCTTGGGAAGCCGGTGTCGATCGACGCCCTCGTCCTGTTGGCCGA
Source organism: Actinoplanes sp. NPDC049316 (assembly GCF_040677315.1). Lineage (NCBI taxonomy): Bacteria > Bacillati > Actinomycetota > Actinomycetes > Micromonosporales > Micromonosporaceae > Actinoplanes > Actinoplanes sp. NPDC049316. Next base: position 124,451 of record NZ_JBFAQM010000024.1, read on the forward strand.
CGGCACCCGCCGCCGCCTCGGCGACATCGCGGTCGGCGACCTCGTCATCACCCGGACCGGGGAGCCGGCCGAGGTGCAGGCGGTGCACGAGCAGGGCGAGCTCGACTGCGTCCGGCTCCGCACCGGCTCGGGACGCGAGGTCGTGGCCGCGCCGGACCATCCGTTCTGGACCACTGAGGGTTGGGTCAAGGCGGGCGACCTGACCACGGACGACGTCGTGGCCAACGTGCTGCAACCCGAGATCATCGCCGACGGTACCGAGACTACGGACGAGTTCCGGCTCGCGGGCTACCTGATCGGAGACGGCTGCGTCAGCAACCAGGTCACCTTCACCGGTGGAGACCCGGCCGTGCTCGACGATTTCCGGGCCACGTGCGACCGGCTGGGCTACAGCCACACGACCCGCCCCAACTCTGCGCGCAGCTCCCTGATCCGGGTGTCCGATCTCAAGCCGTGGCTGCGGGAGACCGGGCTGATCGACAAGACGGCGTGGCAGAAGCGCGTGCCCGAGTTCGTGTACCGCGGAGATGCATGGCAGGTCAGCGCGTTCCTGGCGGCGTACTTCGCCTGTGACGGCACCGTCAGCCGCCGGGGCCGGGACCGCTACGACGTGGTGATCGAGTTCTACAGCGTCTCCCGTGGCCTCCTGGAGGACACGCAGCACCTTCTGCTTCGGCTCGGCATCCAGTCGCGGTTGAAGCTGAAGCGCGGCCGCTACCAGGGACGCGCGCACGAGTCCTGGCGACTGAGCATCACGAGCCAGGACGACGCGGCCCGGTTCGTCGAGCGGATCAGTCCGATCGGCGCGCGCGGCGAGCGGTTGCGCGAGTGGGCGCCGCGCCGCGACCGGTTCGACGAGCAACTCGCCCCCGACCGCGTGGTCTCCGTCGAGCCCGTCGGCCTGCACGAGTGCCGCTGCCTCACGGTTGCCGGCGATCACACCTTCACGGTCAACGACCTGGTTGTGCACAACACGACCCTGGCGAACATCGTGGCGGCGGAGCTGGGGACGGGGATCCGGACGACCAGCGGGCCGGTGATCGAGCGGTCCGGCGACCTGGCCGCGATCCTCACCAGCCTGGGACCCGGCGACGTGTTGTTCATCGACGAGATCCACCGGATCGCGAAGCCCGCCGAGGAGCTGCTCTACAGCGCCATGGAGGACTTCCGGGTGGACGTGATCGTGGGCAAGGGGCCCGGCGCCACCGCGATCCCGCTCGACGTCGAGCCGTTCACGCTGGTCGGCGCCACCACGCGGGCCGGATTGCTGTCCGGGCCGATGCGGGACCGGTTCGGGTTCGTGGCGCACCTCGACTTCTACTCTCCGGCGGATCTGGACGCGCTGCTGAACCGGTCGGCGCGGATCCTCGGCGTGCCGATCACGGCCGAGGGGGCCGCGGAGATCGCCGGGCGGTCCCGGGGGACGCCGCGCATCGCGAACCGGCTGCTGCGGCGCGTACGCGACTACGCCGAGGTCCGGGGCAACGGCATCGTCGACGAGGAGACCGCGAAGGCGGCGCTGGCCGTGTACGACGTCGACCAGCTGGGGCTCGACCGGCTGGACCGGGCGGTGCTGCGGGCGTTGATCGAGTCGTTCCGGGGCGGGCCGGTGGGCCTGTCCACGCTGGCGGTGGCGGTCGGGGAGCAGTCCGACACCGTGGAGGAGATGTGCGAGCCGTTCCTGGTGCGGGCGGGGCTGCTGGCGCGTACGCCGCGGGGCCGGGTGGCGACTGACGCCGGTTGGCGGCACCTGGGCAAGGCGCCGCCCGAGGGGCGGGCCGGGATGCCGCACCAGCCGGACTTGTTCGCCCGGGATGCGGATTCCTCTCCGTAATGTGAACGTGACGTGTGCCGCGCGGCGACTTCCCAGGTACAGGGATTAGACTCGCCGCCGTCCACCGGGATGTATATGTCGCCACACCGCGTGCCCTGGGTCGCGATGGTGGCCCCACGGAAGGTTTCCTCGTGTTCTCAGCAGCTCAAGCGCAGGGCGGGAGCAGCTTCATGCCGCTCCTCCTGATCGTCCTGCTCTTCGGCGTCATGTACGTCATGATGATCCGCCCGCAGCAGAAGCGGCGCCGTGAGGCGCAGGCGATGCAGGCGGCGCTCGGCCCCGGCGACGACATCGTCACGATCGGCGGCCTGCACGCCACCGTCGTCGCGGTCGACGACGACGTGGTCACGGTGGAGATCTCTCCGGGTGTCACCGCCCGGTACGCCCGTCCCGCGATCGCTCGTGTGCTCAAGCAGGAGACGGTCGCCGACGAGGTGCCCGTCGAGGCCGCCCCGGCGACCGAGGAGCCGATCCAGAGCCCCATCGTCGAGACGCGGAAGAACAAGGACTGATCCCACGCCATGTGGCCGCCGGCCGGGCGGCCACATGGGCGCGGATCGCGCACGGGCCACGGGTCGGGGCACCCGAGCGGCCCGTTTGTTGTGAATAATCGTCGCCGGGCGGTTCGACCGGTTTCTCGCGTACGGACGTCCGGCGCCGCATGCTCCACCCAATCCCCACCCGCGGCCGCGCGCTCCCGCGGCGGCTCTCAGCACGAGGAGATCGACAGTCGTGGCACGACCACCACAGGGACAACCGCATCCCGGGCGGCAACTCGCCGTGCTCGGTTTCCTCTTCGTGATCCTGTACGTGCTGGTGTTCTGGGGTCCGGGCACCAAGGGCCTGGGCTATGAGGAGCGGCTGCACCCGAAGCTCGGCCTCGACCTGGTCGGCGGCACCCAGGCGACGTACGTCGCCTCGCTGGCCAACGGCCAGGCGCCCAGCCCGGAGAGCATGGAGGAGTCCCGCAAGATCATCGATCAGCGGGTCAACGCGCTGGGCGTCGCCGAGGCCGAGGTCGTCGTCGAGGGCAACCGCAACATCGTGGTCTCCGTCGCCGGTGAGGCGAACGACCAGCTGAAGAACGTCGGCCAGGCCGCGCAGATGCGGTTCCGCAAGGTGCTCAAGGCGACCGGCGACAACGCCGCCGTGGCCGTGAATCCGCCGTCGGCCGCCCCCAGCGCGGCTCCGAGTGGCAGCGCCGCGCCGAAGCCGAGCACGTCCGCCGGCGCGAAGGCCCCGGCCGTGACCGGCAGCGCCGCGCCGTCCGCCTCCACCGGCGGCCAGGGCGGCTGGGAGCGTGCGCCCGCACCGAGCGCCACCCCGTCGGCCCCGGCGACGCCGGCCGCGTCCGCGCCGGCCAAGCCGGAGCCGGTCCCGGCGAGCGTCCAGGAGCAGCGGGCCGCGATCGAGAAGAAGGTCGGCGCGGCGGCCTGGGCGGCCGCGGAGAAGCTGACCGACCCGGTCGACCTGTCGTCCGACCCGACCGCGGGCCAGAAGTTCAAGGCCTTCAGCACGCTGAGCGGCGCCGAGGTCAACGCGCTGACGCCGGAGATGCAGTTCAACGTCCCGACGATCAGCTGCGATCAGCTGGACCAGCGTCCCGCCGGGGCCATCGACGAGGTGAAGTCCAAGGTCGTCGCCTGCCAGAGCGGCGCGAAGATGCTGCTCGACGTCGCCAAGGTCGTCGGTACGGACATCGACACCGCGTCGCCGCAGCTCGACCAGCAGACCGGCCAGTGGGTCGTCTCGCTCGACTTCAAGAGCGAGGGCCAGACCAAGTGGACGGCTTTGACCCGCGAGGCATTCCAGCCGGCCGCGAACGACACCTGCCTCACCGCCGCGCAGGCGCTGTCGACCGGGGCCACGCACTGCCTGGTCGCCGTCGTGCTCGACAAGGAAGTCATCTCGGCGCCGGAGATCCAGGGCGTGCTCAGCGGCCAGTCGCAGATCACCGGGCAGTTCAGCTCGGCCTCGGCCAAGCAGCTCGCCGACCAGATCAAGTACGGCGCGCTGCCGGTCACGTTCGAGGCGGGCACCACCCAGACCGTGACGGCGACGCTGGGTCTCGCGCAGCTGGAGGCGGGCCTGATCGCCGCCGCGATCGGCATGGGCCTGGTCGCGATCTACGCCTTCTTCTACTACCGGCTGCTCGGCTCGGTCATCTTCCTGAGCCTGCTGCTGTCCGGTCTGCTGACGTTCGGCGCGCTCGTGGTGCTCGGCCGGACGACCGGGTTCACGCTGACGCTGGCCGGCATCGCCGGTTTCATCGTCTCGCTCGGTGTCGCGGCGGACTCGTTCGTCATCTACTTCGAGCGCCTCAAGGACGAGATCCACGAGGGCCGCAGCGCGCGTAGCGCCGTACCGCGGGCGTGGGTCCGGGCGCGGCGTACCATCATCTCCGCCAACACCATCACCATCATGGCGGCCGTGGTGCTCTACATCGTGTCGATCGGCGCCGTGCGGGGCTTCGCGTTCGCGCTGGGCCTGTCCACGGTTCTCGACCTCGTCGTGGTGTTCCTGTTCCGCCACCCGATCATGACGTTGCTCGCGAGCACGAAGGCGTTCCTGTCGCCGCGGGTCAGCGGTCTCGGCCGCGTCCTGCAGCGCACCCCGACCGAGAAGGAGGCCTGACATGGCCAAGGGCCTGGGCGAACGCCTCTATCGGGGCGAGGCCAACCTCAACATCGTCGGCCGCCGCAAGACCTGGTTCGCGGTCGCCGCGGCGCTCGTCCTGCTCGCGATCGGCAGCTTCGTCGTCCGCGGCTTCCACCTCGGCATCGAGTTCTCCGGCGGCACCCAGTTCGAGATGCCGGCGGAGGTGGGCAGCACCACCGCGGCACGCAACGCCGTTGTCAGGGCCGTGAACAGCGCCGGCGTCGGCGAGGAGGCGAACGTCACCGCGGCGCAGCAGGTGGGCAGCGGCGACAGCCGGACCTACTCGGTGCGGACCGCGGCGCTGTCGCAGCAAGAGGCCAACTCGGTCAAGGAGGCCATCGCCAAGGACCTCGGCCTGCCGTCCGAGAAGATCAACGACAACCGGGTGTCGGCGGCGTGGGGCGGCCAGGTCACCCAGCAGGCGCTGCTCGGCCTCGGCGTGTTCCTGGTGCTGGTGCTCGGCTATCTGGTCGTCCGGTTCGAATGGCGGATGGCGGTCGCGGCGGTGTCGTCGCTGCTCCTCGACCTCGTGCTCACGGCGGGTGTGTACTCGCTGGTCGGCTTCGAGGTCACCCCGTCGACGGTGATCGGCTTCCTGACGATCCTCGGCTTCTCGCTGTACGACGTGGTCGTCGTGTTCGACAAGGTCCAGGAGAACACGCGGGGCATCACCGCGGGCAGCTCGCAGACGTACAGCGAGGCGACCAACCTGGCGGTCAACCAGACCCTGATGCGCTCGATCAACACCGGTCTGGTGGCGCTGCTGCCCGTCGGCGGCCTGCTCTTCATCGGCGCCGGCCTGCTCGGCGCGGGCACGCTGAAGGACCTCGGCCTGGTGCTCTTCGTCGGCATGGGCCTCGGCGTCCTCTCCTCGATCATGTTCGCGGCGCCGATGCTGTCCGCGCTCAAGGACAAGGAACCGCGGATCAAGTCGCACAACGCCCGGGTCCTGGCCCGCCGCTCGTCGGCCCGCTCCGGCGACGTGGCGCGCGGCGCCCGCGCGGGCGCGGCCGCCAAGGCCGGCTCGGACGAGGTCCCGGCGCTCGCCGGTTCCACCCCGTCCGCGACGCCCCGCCCGGGCGCCCGGCCCGCCGGCAAGCGCGGCAACAACCGCAGCGGCGGCGCCGGCAACCGGCCGAGCGGCGGCCAGAAGCGCCGCTGACCCCGCACCGCCGAGACCGACGACGGCCCGCCACCCTCCCCGGTGGCGGGCCGTCGCGTCGTTCCAGGGTGTTCAGGGCCGGCCCACCCGCCCTACCCGCCTGCGGGGCCCGCCCGCCTGCCGGGCCCGCCCGCCTGCCGGCCCGGCCCGGCCGGGTCTGCTGGAGGGCTGGCCTGCGCCGCGTCGTCTGAGGGCACGGCCTAGGCTGTCCCGCGTGACGGATACTGCTGCAGAGGTACGCGGGGACAGCGGCCCCGAGGTCGCCGCGCTGGTCGCGAGCCGGATCGTGGACGTGCCCGACTTCCCGAAGCCGGGGATCCTCTTCAAGGACCTGATGCCGCTGTTCGCCGACGGTGAGGTCTTCCGTACGGTGATCGACCGCATCGTCTCCTTCCACGGCCCGGAGTCGTTCGACGTGGTGGCCGGGGTGGAGGCTCGGGGGTTCGTGCTGGCGGCGGCTGTCGCGTACGCGACCGGTAAGGGTGTCGTCCCGGTCCGCAAGGCCGGCAAGCTGCCGCGGGACGTGTTCTCAGCGTCGTACGCGCTCGAGTACGGCGAGGCGACGCTCGAGGTGCACCGGGACGCGTTCGTCGCCGGTCATCGGGTGCTCGTGCTGGACGACGTGCTCGCGACCGGGGGCACCGCCGCGGCGGCCGTCGAGCTGGTCGAGCAGGCCGGGGGGACGGTCGCGGGGCTGACCGTGCTGATGGAGCTGGGGTTCCTGGGCGGGCGGGAGCGGCTGGCTCCCCGTACGGTGCATGCGCTCCTGACCGTTTGATCCTTTTCCACCCTGATGGTGGCACTGTTTCCGGCCTCCGGGCCGGGCCACCGGGGAAGTCCGGGCGGGTAGGATGGCGTTTCCAACCAGGTGAGCAGTAGCGACGTGAGGAGGCCGGTGTCCAGCGACGTCGCCCCTCCGACGGAGGGCACGGTGCAGCCGACCGACGCGACCCAGGCTTCCACGCCGCCGAGTGACTCGGCGACGTCGGCGACGCCTGACGTAGCTACCCCGACGAAGCCGACGAACTCGACCAAGCCGGCGAGCCCGGCGACGCAGGCCACGCAGGCCACGCAGGCGGGTCCGGCATCGCAGGCCACGCAGGCGGGTCCGGCATCGCAGGCCACGCAGGCGGGTCCGGCATCGCAGGCCGGCTCGGCCACGCACTCCGAGTCGGCGACCTCCACCGCGCAGGCCAAGCCGGCGAGCCCGGCCGCGCAGGCCAAGCCGGCGAGCCCGGCCGCGCAGGCCAAGCCGGCGAGCCCGGCCGCGCAGGCCAAGCCGGCGAGCCCGGCCGCGCACTCCGAGCCGGCAGGCTCGACAGCCCAGTCCCAGCCGGCAGGCCCGGCGGCCCACGCCAAGCCGGCCACCCCGGCGAGCCAGGTCAAGCCGGCGAAGCCTGCAGCGACGCCCGCCGGCGGTTCGGCGTCGCCCGCGGCGAACGGCCCGGCCGCGAGGGCCGCGGTCACGCGCACCCCGGCCGCGGTTCCGGGCGCTCCGGCCGCGGGGGCTTCGGTCGCCGATCCCGAGGCGACCCAGCCGCTGGCGCCCGGCGAGGAGCCGGCCAGCGCGTTCGGCGGGCTCGCGAGTGCGCCGACCGGCCGCCGCGTGCGGGCCCGGCTGGCGCGCTTCAACGCGCCGTGGCAGAGCACCCAGGTCAGCGAGGTGCTGGAGCCGCTGATCGCCACGCACCGGGCCAGCCACCCGAAGGCGGACGGGCGGGCGCTGCAGCGTGCCTTCGACGTCGCCGCGCGCTGGCACTCGGGGCAGTATCGCAAGTCCGGGGACCCGTACATCACGCATCCGCTGGCCGTCGCGACGATCCTGGCGAACCTCGGCATGGACACCACCACGCTGGTGGCCGCGCTGCTGCACGACACGATCGAGGACACCGACTACAGCCTGGAGCAGATGCGCGCCGACTTCGGCGGCGAGGTCGCGCTGCTGGTCGACGGCGTCACCAAGCTGGACCGGGTCAAGCTGGGTGACGCGGCGAAGGCCGAGACGATCCGCAAGATGGTCGTGGCGATGGCCAAGGACCCGCGGGTGCTCGTCATCAAGCTGGCCGACCGGCTGCACAACATGCGGACGCTGACGTTCCTGCCGCGCGCGAAGCAGGAGCAGAAGGCCAAGGAGACGCTGGAGATCCTGGCTCCGCTGGCGCACCGGCTCGGTATGAACACGATCAAGTGGGAGCTCGAGGATCTCGCGTTCGGCACGCTGTTCCCGAAGCGGTTCGAGGAGATCAACCGGCTGATCGGGGAGCACCAGCCGCAGCGGGAGGCGCTGCTGCGCCAGGTGACCAACCGGGTCCAGCTCGACCTCAAGTCGGCGAAGATCAAGGCGGAGACCACCGGCCGGCCCAAGCACCTGTACTCGATCTACCAGAAGATGATCGTCCGGGGCCGCGACTTCAACGACATCTACGACCTGGTCGGTGTGCGCATCCTGGTCGACACGGTGCGGGACTGCTACGCGGCGCTGGGGGTCATCCACGCCAACTGGCAGCCGGTGCCGGGCCGGTTCAAGGACTACATCGCGATGCCGAAGTTCAACATGTACCAGTCGTTGCACACGACGGTCATCGGCCCGACCGGCAAGCCGGTCGAGATGCAGATCCGGACCTTCGCGATGCACCGTACGGCGGAGTTCGGCATCGCCGCGCACTGGAAGTACAAGGAGCAGAAGGGCGCGACGATCGTCGGCCCGCCGGCGCACATCGACGAGATGACGTGGCTGCGCCAGCTGCTGGACTGGCAGCGGGAGGCCAGCGACCCCAGCGAGTTCCTGGACGCGCTGCGCTTCGACCTGTCCAGCCAGGAGGTGTACGTCTTCACGCCGAAGGGCGACGTCATCCCGCTGCCGACGGGTTCCACGCCGGTGGACTTCGCGTACGCGGTGCACACCGAGGTCGGCCACAAGACGATCGGCGCGCGGGTCAACGGCAAGCTGGTGCCGCTGGAGTCCACGCTGTCCAACGGCGACGTCATCGAGATCTTCACCTCGAAGTCGGCGACGGCCGGCCCGACGCAGGACTGGCTGGGCTTCGTCAAGAGCCCGCGGGCGCGCACGAAGATCCGGCAGTACTTCAACAAGGAGCGCCGCGAGGAAGCGATCGAGATCGGCAAGGAGGCGATCGTCAAGGCGATGCGCAAGCAGGGCCTGCCCCTGCAGCGCATGCTGACCAGCGAGAACCTCACGACGATCGCCCGCGACCTGCACCTGGCCGACGTGTCGTCGCTGTACGCGGCGGTCGGCGAGAGCACGGTCTCCGCGCAGTCGGTGGTCTCCAAGCTCGTCGCCGGCTTCGGTGGCGAGGAGGGCGCGGTCGAGGACATCGCCGAGACCGCCGTCGCCACCCGGCCGCCGCGCAACCGCAGCACGGCGAACGACCCGGGTGTGGTCGTCAAGGACGTCAGCGACGTGTGGGTGAAGCTGGCCCGCTGCTGCACCCCGGTGCCCGGCGACGCGGTGTTCGGCTTCGTGACCCGCTCGGGCGGGGTGAGCGTGCACCGCGAGGACTGCGCCAACGCCGAGGACCTGCGTGCGCAGCAGGAGCGCGTCGTGGAGGTGAGCTGGAAGCCGACGTCCGCGTCGACGTTCCTGGTCGCCATCCAGGTGGAGGCGCTGGACCGGCACAAGCTGCTGGCCGACGTCACCCGGGTGCTCTCGGAGGAGCGGGTGAACATCCTCTCCGCCACGGTCACGACGACCCGGGACCGGGTGGCGGTCAGCCGCTTCACGTTCGAGATGGCCGACCCGAAGCACCTGGGCCACCTCGTCGCCGCCGTACGCAAGGTGGACGGTGTGTTCGACGCCTACCGGGTGACCTCCGGAGCCGGAGGAGGTCCTGCGCACGTACGAGCAGGACAACTGCTCGGCGTGGGACATGCGGCCCGACGGCGAGTACGTCCGCCGGCACCCGGAC